>NZ_JARKPQ010000228.1 GCF_029975155.1 Propionicimonas sp.
TCATGAGGTCCGCGCCCAGGTCAGCAGCCAGCCGCGCCACGTCGACAATCCCGGAAAGCGTCACCGCGGGCACCAGGATGGTGTTGACCTTGACGGTCACCCCGCGCTCCCTGAGGCCGCGAATGGACTCGATCTGGCGGCTCAGCAGCAGTTCGGCACCCTCGCGGCCGCGGTAGACCTGGCGTCCGTCGCGCACCCAGCGATAGATCCGTGCGCCCACCTCGGGGTCGACCGTGCTCATCGTCACCGTTACATGGCTGATGCCGAGTTCAGCAACCTCGTCGAGGTGGTGGGCCAGTTCGAGGCCGTTGCTGGACACGCACAGCAGCAGATCGGGGTGACGCTGTTTGACCAGACGCAGGGTGCGCAGGGTCTTCTCCGAGTTGGCGAACGGGTCGCCGGGACCGGCGATGCCGACCACCGCCAGCTGTGGCAGCTGTTCGCGAACGGTGTCGACGTAGTCGGCCGCCTGCTCGGGACTGAGCACCACCGATGTCACACCGGGCCGGGATTCCGAGACGCAGTCGAACTTGCGGTTGCAGTAGTTGCACTGGACGTTGCAGCGCGGCGCCACCGGCAGGTGCACACGCGCAGTCCTGGCCCGGGCAGCAGCGAGTGCCCGGCCCGTCTGCCGTGGCGCCCTCGTTGAGCTGGGTGGCGAGTGCCTGCGAGCCGGCGAAGTTAAAGGATGCCCCCCCAGTCTGAGCTTTCGCCGGCAGCATGCAGGGCATCACCCGCACGCTTCCGCTGGAGATCTACCTGCAGTCGGTCAGCGACCAGGACGCCGCGATCGCGCTTTCGCTGGTGCTCGTGGTAATCGCGGTTCTGGTGACGTTGGTCACGGCCAAGATCTCGGAGAGGACGATCGCATGAGCCTGCATCTGCGGGCGACTCTCGCCCAGCGTGACTTCGACGTGGAGATCGAGGTCGCCGACGGCGAGAGAGTGGCGGTGCTGGGGCACACCGGATCGGGCAAGTCGACACTGCTCAGTATCCTGGCCGGCACGCTGCGCCCCGACAGTGGCAGGGCGACCCTCGACGACACCGTGCTGTTCGATCTGGACGATGGCCGGCACCGCTGGTTGCAGCCACACGCCCGAGGGATCTCGCTACTGGCCCAGGACGCATTGCTGTTTCCGCATCTCAGCGTGCTCGACAACGTGGCCTTCGGCCCACGGGTCAAGGGTGTTCCCCGCGGCGAAGCCTCCCAGCGCGCCATGCACTGGCTCAATGAGGTGGGAGCGGCGGAGTTCGCCGACCGGCGTCCCGGTCCGCTTTCCGGCGGACAGGCCCAGCGGGTGGCGATCGCCCGCGCGTTGGCCGCCGAGCCGCGGTTGCTGCTGCTCGACGAACCGATGGCGGCCCTGGATGTCTCGGTCGCGCCCCTGCTGCGCCGGATGCTCGATCGGGTGCTGGCGGGACATTCGACCATGCTGGTCACCCACGATCTGCTGGACGCACTGCTGTTGTCGGAGCGAATCATCGTCCTCGATCACGGCAGGGTCGCCGAGTCCGGCCCCACCGAGGAAGTGCTGCAGCACCCGCGCACCCGTTTCACTGCCCGGCTGGCCGGGCTCAACCTGGTTCGTGGCAGCTATGCGGCGGGTACCGTCGTCGCCGCCGACGATATGCAGATTACCGGCGCGAACCGCGACGGCGCCGCGCCGGCCGATGGCGCGCCGGCGGCGGCGGTATTCACGCCGAGCTCAGTGTCCATTCACATCGAGCCACCCGACGGTAGCCCGCGAAACCGCTTCGCGGTCACCCTCGCTGAACTCGAGCCGCTCGGAGATCTGGTGCGCGTCCGCGCCGACGATCACCATGGCCATCTGCTCACCGCCGATGTGACGCCGCGCTCAGTCGCCGAACTGGATCTGTTCCCCGGCCGGGACGTGATCTATGCGGTCAAAGCCGCGGCCGTCACCATATATCCGCTGTGAACATCGCGTTCTAGTCAACTCCGAGCTGAACCTCGGTCGCCTTGACCAGAGCGTAGGCGGGCGTACCGACTGCCAGCCCGAGGTCGTCCACGGCGGCTTTGGTGACGG
>NZ_JARKPQ010000266.1 GCF_029975155.1 Propionicimonas sp.
CCGCCTGCTGTCGATCTACGAAGAGCTCCGGGAGAACTCGCAGTTACTGGTGATCACTCATCAGAAACGCACGATGGAGATCGCCGACGCGCTCTACGGTGTCACGATGCGCGGTGATGGAGTATCCACGGTGATCTCCCAGCGGCTCAGCGAACGCTGAGCCGCACCGATGCTGTGACTTCGGTCGCGTGAAGGTGTGCGTCCGGCGTGGCGGCAGCGTCAATGTGCGCGGTGTGGCCCACACTGAGGGTGGACCTTCCTCTTCCCAGTTGCACCGGAGGCTCGCAATGGCTGTCTTCTTCGTGATGTTGTTCCTTGTCGTCATTTTCGGCTTGGCCGTCCTCTTCCTGGTGGCAGTGGACGCTGCCGGACGCGCCGGGGGTGATCAGACCCAATTGGCTGCCAGGCTGCGCAGAGTACTTCGTCATCTCAACGGGGAGGCCCAGCCACCGGCGGCGATCGCGACTGCGTTGACGCCTCAGGCCGCTGTTGCCTCCGCAGTTCAGCCGGAGCCGCACCATGCCGATCCTGCGGAACAGCAGGTCGTCGCGGCCAACGAACCCCCCGTTCAGGAGCCTCTCGCCGCGGCGACCGAGGGCGATGACGAGCCGCAAGAAGGACGGCATCTGGCCGCCTGATCTGGGTGTCGGGGCGGCGCCGCCCGGGCCGCGGCTGTTTGGTTTGGCTACCGAACCGGTAGTCTGACGCCGTGGAATGGATTCCCTGGACAGTCATTATCGGTGTTCTCCTGGTGGCCGCCATCGCGGGGCTGTCGATCGTCATCAGCAAGAAGCGGGCCGAGGCACGCGGTGAGCTGCCCAAGAAGGAAGCCCCGGCCGTCGAGGGAGTCGCCTCGGCCGAACTGGTCGAGACCGCTCCGCCTGTCGAGGTCGAGGCCGTTGAGGCCGAGGTCGTCGAACCTCAGATCGCGGCTCCCCTCGAGGAGACGGCGCTTGTCGAACCGATCGCGCCGGTCGTCCCCGAGATCGAAGAGCCGGAGAAGGCAGCATCTCGCCTTGCGAGATTGCGTCGCAAGCTGGCCGACAGCAACAACGCCCTGGCTCGGGCGCTTGCCGATCTGCTGTCGAGCGACCGCATCGACGACGAGACCTGGGACGATTTCGAAAC
>NZ_JARKPQ010000283.1 GCF_029975155.1 Propionicimonas sp.
GCATACCAGCGGTGTTGCCGCCAGGTTCTCGGCTGACCACCAGGTTTCCCGGCATATGCAGCCGTTTTCTGGCCTCGTATGCCGGGAAACCTGGCGGTCATCACAGCACGACCGCACCAACCCGCCTGAGAGCCCGTGAAAGGTGGCAGTCACAGCCACATCAGCCCGGGCCTGACCCAGGACTCCGGCGCCCGCCGGGATGACGTCCGGGTCCATAGGCCGCTGCACGTCATCCCGGCGTTCGCCGGGATGACGTAAAGGGGTGCCGAAGACGAGAAGGGCGGGAGCTGCGGGAGGGCTAGATGACGCCCTGCGCGATCATCGCGTCCGCGACCTTCACGAAGGCTGCGCAGTTCGCGCCGATCACGTAGTCGCCGGGGTTGCCGTAGCGCTCCGCTGCGACGTAGGCCGCCTCGTGCATCGACTGCATGATGTGGTGCAGCTTCCGCTCGGAGTCGGCGAACGACCAGCGCTGGCGAGCGGCGTTCTGGCTCATCTCCAGCGCGGAGGTCGCCACGCCGCCGGCGTTCGCGGCCTTGCCCGGTGCGAACAGCACCCCCGCCGACTGGAACGCATGCACGGCCTCCGGCAGCGACGGCATGTTCGCGCCCTCGGCCACCGCCACCACGCCGCTCCGGATCAGTGCGGACGCGTCGTCGCCGTCCAGCTCGTTCTGCGTCGCACACGGCAGCGCGATCTCGCCCGGCACCTCCCAGACGCGCCGGCCCGGCACGAAACGCGCGGACGGGCGGCGGTCGGCGTACACGCTGATCCGCAGCCGTTCCTCCTCCTTGACCTCCTTGAGCAGGTCGAGGTCGATCCCGGCGTCGTCGACGACATAGCCGGACGAGTCGGACGCGGTGATCGGCAGGGCGTCCAGCTGCTGCGCCTTCTCGATCGCGTACAGCGCGACGTTGCCGGAGCCGGAGACCAGCACCCGGCGTCCCGCCAGCGACTTGTTGCGCACCGCCAGCATCTCCTGGACGAAGTACACCGTGCCGTAGCCGGTGGCCTCGGTGCGCACCTCGGCGCCACCCCAGCCGGTGCCCTTGCCGGTGAACATGCCCGACTCGTGCCGGTTGGTGATCTTGCGGTACTGGCCGAAGAGGAACCCGATCTCCCGCGCGCCGACGCCGATGTCGCCGGCCGGCACGTCGGTGTGCTCACCGAGATGGCGGTACAGCTCGTTCATGAACGACTGGCAGAACCGCATGATCTCGCCGTCGCTGCGGTTGTGCGGGTCGAAGTCCGAGCCGCCCTTGCCGCCGCCGATGCCCTGGGCGGTGAGGGCGTTCTTGAAGATCTGCTCGAACCCGAGGAACTTGATGATCGACGAGTTCACGCTCGGGTGGAACCGCAGGCCGCCCTTGTACGGTCCGAGCACCGACGAGAACTGCACGCGGTAGCCGCGGTTCACCTGCACGCGGCCGTTGTCGTCCATCCACGGGACCCGGAAGATGATCTGCCGCTCCGGCTCGACCAGCCGCTCCAGGATCCCGTCCTCCAGGTAGTGCGGGTGCTCCTGCACCACCGGCGCGATCGAAGCCAGCACCTCGTGCACCGCCTGGTGGAACTCCGGCTCGCCCGGGTTTCGCCGCAGCACCGCCTCGAACGCGGGCCGCACGGCGACGGGCAGGGTGTCGGGGTCGAGGGTGTGGGTGACGGTGCTCACGGAAGGCCTCTCGGTCGGGGGGCGCGGTGCGCCGAGGGGAAGTTTCTCAGCCCCGGTGACCCGGTCCGGCAGCCTTCCTCATGGTGGAACAGCCCGGTGGCGGTGTATCAACGTCTGCGTGACTGTCCTGGACCGCGTGTGGGCTGCGTTCGACATCCCCGCAGATCCCCCGCACCGCGAGCGGCGGTTGCGCGGTCGGTTCCTGCAGCGGCCGGCTGCCGTCCTGCAGGCATCCGCCCCGGCAGAGGTGCCCACGGTCGTCGCCGCGGCGGAGGCGGCGGCTCTGGCCGGCAACTGGGTGGTCGGCGGACTGACGTACGCGGCGTCCGGGGCATGGGACGCAGCCCAGCGGGCGCTGGCCGACGATGCTCCGGCAGCCCACTTCGAGGTGTATCCCGACCCACCGCAGCCATGGCCGGACCGTCCTTCCCCAGTCGCCGCCCTCGACTGGCGGCCGGATCCTCTGCTGGCCGGTGGCCGCAGCGCCACGGCGGCCATCGGACGGGTGCTCGACCACATCGGCGCCGGCGACTGCTACCAGGTGAACCTGACCGCCCGGTGGCGGACGGTGGTCCCCGACGTCGATCTCTTCGACCACTTCGCTGCGCTCGCGGCCACGCAGCCGGGCGGCTATGCGGTGTTCAGCGCGTCCGCAGGAGTGGCCAGCGTGTCGCCCGAACTGTTCTTCGCCCGGCACGCCGATGCCCTGGTCACCCAGCCGATGAAGGGGACGGCCGCGGCCGGCGCCGACCCGGCAGTGCTGGCAAGCCCGAAGGAGCGCGCGGAGAACCTGATGATCGTCGACCTGCTCCGCAACGACCTCGGCCGGGTGTGCCTGACCGGGACGGTCAGCGTCGACCGGCTGTTCGAGCTGCACCGGCTGCCGACCGTCTGGCAGCTGACCTCCACGGTGAGCGGACGGCTGCCCGCGGGCACCCCGCTGGCCGATGTGTTCGCCGCGCTGTTCCCCTGCGCGTCCGTCACCGGGGCGCCGAAGCTGGCCGCGATGGGCGTGATCGCGGAACTGGAGGCGTCCCCCCGACGGTGGTACTGCGGGGCGCTGGGCGTGATCCGGCCCGGCGGCGACGCCACCTTCAACGTGCCGATCCGGACCGTCGAACGGCAGGGCGACCAGCTCGTCTGCGGGATCGGCAGCGGCATCGTCGCCGACTCGGACCCGGCCGCCGAGGTCGCGGAATGGCACGCCAAGGCCGCCTTCCTGGGCGGGACGCCGCTGCGCGCACTGGAGACCATGCTGCTCGCCGACGGCGGGATCGTCCGCAGGGACGCCCACCTGGCCCGGCTGGCCCGCACGTGCGCCGCACACGGCCTGGACCTGTCCCCCGCCGAGGTCGGGCGCCTGCTGGACGAGGTGTGCGCAGCCCGCCCGTCCGGCCGGCACCGGGTGCGGCTGGTCGGCGGCGGTGGCGCGCCGTCCGTCGAGGTGGGCGCGGCCCCCGAACCAGGGACGCCGCTGCGACTGCGGCTGGCGTCCGAACCGCTGGACGCCGACGACCTGCTCGGCCCGGTGATCCGGCACAAGACCACGCACCGCGCGCACTACGACCGGCTGCGGACCGCCGAACCCGGAGTGGACGACGTGCTCTGCCACAACTCCCGCGGCGAGCTCACCGAGTGCACGTTCGGCAACATCGCCCTGCTGCTGGACGGCGAGTGGTTCACCCCGCCCGAGGACGCGGGGCTGCTGCCGGGCACCCTGCGCGCGGAGCTGCTCGCACGGGGCCGGTTACGCGAGCGCCGGCTCACCCTGGCCGACCTGGCCCGCGCCGAGAAGCTCGCCTTCCTCAACGCCCTGCGCGGCTGGTGCCCGGCGACCCTGGGCTGACCGGGTCAAACTTTCGCGGCACGCGCGCGACGCCGGGGGCGCGTCCTTTAGGCTGCCAGCGTGAGTGGACAGTTGGCGCTCGACGCCGGCCAGACCGGGATCCGGCTCCGCTGGGAGCACGGTCAGGAGCGGCTGGAGGGTGCCACGGCGGGCGTGCTGACCGACCGTCCGCTGATGCCGCAGCTGGCGACGGCCGTGGGCGGCTTCGTCACCGAGCACCGGCTCTCGCCGACCGTCGTCGGTGTGGGCAGTTCCGGCCTGGTCACCCCGGAGGCTGACGAGCTACTGGGCCTGGTCGCGCCCTACGGCGTCCGCGAGGTTGCGGTCGCCCACGACGCCACCACCAGCTACCTCGGTGCGCTGGGCGATGCGCCCGGCGTGGTGATCGCGGCCGGCACCGGCGCGGTCACCCTCGCCGTGGGGCCGACGTCCGTGGCGCGGGTGGACGGCTGGGGCTATCTGGTCGGGGACGCCGGCAGCGGCTTCTGGATCGGCAGGGCCGGGATGGACGCGGCCATGCGTGGCTTCGACGGCCGCGGCCGGATGACCCCGCTCACCGAGCGGATGCGGGAGATCTTCCCCGACCTCGCCGCCGCCTACGTCGAGCTGCAGTCGGACGACCGCAGGGTCAGCCGGATCGCCGACTTCGCCCGGATCGTCGACGAGACCGCCGACATCGACCCCGTGGCCGCCGAGATCATGGACGAGGCCGCCGCGGAGCTCAGCGAGTCTGTGCTGGCCGGGCTGCGCCGCGTCGGCCTGATGCGGGAGGAGCCGCCGCGGGTCTGCGCACTGGGCCAGGTGCTGAGGTCGCGGCACGTCCGGGAGCGGTTCACCAGCTACCTGCGGATGCAGTGGCCAACCCTGGAGCTGGTCGAGCCGATGGGCAACGCCCTGCACGGCGCGGCCCTGCTGGCCAACCTCGGCGAGGACAGCCCGCTGGCCGCCCTGGTCGCCCGCGCGGAAGCCTGAGCCGAGGCGTCACCCCGGGCCCGGCCCAGCCGTCACCCCGGGCCCGGCCCAGCCGTCACCCCGAACCCCACCCAGCCGTCACCCCGAACCCCACCCAGCCGTCACCCCGAACCCCACCCAGCCGTCATCCCGGGCTCGACCCGGGATCCCGTGGTCGACGTGACAGGTACCTGCAGGGATCCCGGCGTTCGCCGGGATGACGGTTGGGCGGGCCTAAGGGAGCCGCCGCACGGTTGGGCGGACCCAAGGAGCCGCCGCACGGCTGGGCGGACCCGAGGAGCCGCCGCACGGTTGGGCGGACCTGCCCAGCCGCTCCCTGAGGAGCAGCGGCGTCACGAAGGGCTGCCGCCCGGACGGAACTCACGTCCGGTGAGGCGGCGGAATGCCTCGAGGTAGCGCTCGCGGGTGGCGGCGACCACGGCGTCCGGGAGGTCCGGCGGGGTCGAGGCGCGGTCCCAGCCCGAGTCGTGGGCGAGCCAGTCCCGCACGTACTGCTTGTCGAAGCTCGGCAGGCTGCGGCCGGGCTGCCAGGCCGCGGCGTCCCAGAACCGGGAGGAGTCCGGGGTGAGCACCTCGTCGGCGAGGACGAGGGTGCCGTCCGCGCGCAACCCGAACTCGAACTTGGTGTCGGCGAGGATGATGCCGCGCAGCGCGGCCAACTCCGCCGCGCGGGTGTAGATGGCGAGAGTGGCGTCCCGCAGTCTGCCGGCGAGCTGTTCGCCGTGCAGCCGCACGATGGTCGCGTAGTCGACGTTCTCGTCGTGCTCGCCGAGCGGCGCCTTGATCGCGGGGGTGAAGATCGGCTCGGGCAGCTTCGAACCGTCCACGAGCCCGTCTGGCAGGGGCACCCCGCAGACCGAGCGGGACGCCTGGTACTCCGCCCAGCCCGAGCCGGTGAGGTAGCCGCGGGCTACGCACTCGACCGGCACCATCTCCAGCTTCTCCACGACCAGCGCCCGCCCGGCCACCTCCGCCGGAACCTCCGTCGACACGACATGGTTCGGGATCAGATCGGCGAGCTGGTCGAACCACCACAGCGACAGCTGCGTGAGGATCGCGCCCTTGTCCGGGATGCGCGTGGGCAGCACGTGGTCGAAGGCGGAGATCGCGTCGGTGGCGACCATCAGGATGCGGTCGTCCGGCCAGGCGTAGAGCCGCCGGACCTTGCCGGCATGGATCGGGTCGTCGAGCACGAAGTTCAGCCTATTGCCTGGGAGGATCCGCACTGTCGATCGCCCAACGGGGCCGTACCCCTCATAGATCCACCGTCGAGTGTGCAGATGCTCCCGCCACCCTTCGTGACACTCGCTGGCGCTCGCTCCTCAGGGAGCGGTTGAGGGTCTGGCGCTCGCTCCTCAGGGAGCGGTTGGGGTCTGGCGACCACGGGATCCCGGGGCCGGGATGGCGAGAGGTGAGGGCGGCGTCCAGCACCGGGGTGGACGGACGGGGCCGGCGGGCGGGGCGTTAGCCTTGAGCCGCGCCGCCCGTCCGCACGACCCGGAGGTTCCATGGCCCGCTCGCTCGCACCGGTGTTGACCAGCTTCGGGGGCGGCAATGCGTTGTCGCCGTTCCGTGCCACGGCACTGCTCCGGCGGCTGCAGGCGGTCGCGCCCGGCGTGATGGCGGTGTCCGCGCGCCACGTCCACTGGGTCGCCTCCGGCGCGGCGCTCGACGCGCCGACGACCGACACCGTCCGCCGGCTGCTCACCTACGGCCCACCCGCAGGGCCGGCCGCGAGCGGCGGGGCCACGACCGTCGTGGTGGTCGCCCCCCGGCTGGGCACCCTCTCGCCGTGGGCGTCGAAGGCGACCGACATCGCACACAGCTGCGGGGTCGCGATCCACAGGGTCGAGCGGGTCGTCGAGTACACGGTCGCGGCCGCCGCCCCGCTCACCGACGCAGAGTGGACGGCCTGCGCCGGCCTGCTGCACGATCGGATGACCGAGTCGGCCTTCGCCACCGTCGACGCCTCCGCCGCCCTGTTCGATGAACGCGAGGCCGAGCCCATGGCCCACGTCGACGTGCTCGGCCGCGGCCGCGCGGCGATCGAGGAGGCCAACCTCACGTTCGGTCTCGCGCTCAGCGACGACGAGATCGACTACCTGGTCACGTCGTTCACCGAGCTCGACCGCAATCCCACCGACGTCGAGCTGATGATGTTCGCCCAGGCCAACTCCGAGCACTGCCGGCACAAGATCTTCAACGCCGACTTCATCGTGGACGGCGTACCGCAGCCGGCATCCCTGTTCGGGATGATCCGGCACACCGAGCAGGTCGCGGGGCACGGCACCGTCGTCGCCTACTCGGACAACGCCTCGATCATGGAGGGCGGCCGGGCGACCCGCTGGCTCCCGGAAGGCACGGACGGGCCCAGCCGCTACGTCGGCCGCGACGACGACGTGCACGTGCTGATGAAGGTCGAGACCCACAACCACCCCACGGCGATCAGCCCGTTCCCCGGCGCCGCGACCGGCTCGGGCGGCGAGATCCGGGACGAGGGCGCGACCGGACGCGGCTCGCAGCCCAAGGCGGGCCTCACCGGCTTCGCCGTCTCCAACCTGCACCTGCCCGGCACGGACGAACCCTGGGAGCGCGACCCCTACGGTGCGCCGGACCACATCGCCACGCCGCTGGAGATCATGACCGCAGGTCCGTTGGGTGCCGCGGCGTTCAACAACGAGTTCGGCCGGCCGGGCCTCGGCGGCTTCTTCCGGGTCTACGAGCAGACCGTGGCCGGGGTCCGCCGCGGCTACCACAAGCCGATCATGAGCGCCGGCGGCCTGGGCGCGATCAGCGCGTCCCAGACGCGGAAGGTCGTCTACCCCGCCGGAAGCCTGCTGATCCAGATCGGCGGACCCGGCATGCGGATCGGGATGGGCGGTGGCGCCGCGTCCTCGATGGCGGCCGGCGCGAACGCCGCCGAGCTCGACTTCGACTCCGTCCAGCGCGGCAACCCCGAGATCCAGCGCCGCGCCCAGGAAGTGATCAACCACTGCTGGCAGCTCGGCGCCGACAACCCCGTCCTCGCCATCCACGACGTCGGCGCGGGTGGGCTGTCCAACGCCTTCCCCGAACTGGTCGACGACGCCGGGCTGGGCGCCCGGTTCGACCTGTCGGCCGTCCCGCTCGAGGAGTCGGGCCTGGCGCCGAAGGAGATCTGGTGCAACGAGAGCCAGGAACGCTACGTGCTGGCGATCGCGCCCGGGTCGCTGGAGCGGTTCGCCGCGCTGTGCGGGCGCGAGCGCTGCCCGTTCGCCGTGGTCGGGGTCGCGAAGGACGACGGCCAGCTGGTGCTCGCCCCCGGACCCGAGGACGCCGAGGATGACGACCGCCCGATCGACATGCCGATGGAGGTGCTGCTGGGCAAGCCCCCGCGGATGACCCGCGACGTCTCGCGGATCGCCCGGTCCGCGCCGCCGGTCTCGCTGGCGGACGTGGACGTGCGCGAGGCGGCCTACGCGGTGCTGCGGCACCCGTCCGTGGCGTCGAAGCGGTTCCTGATCACGATCGCCGACCGGACGGTCGGCGGGCTCAACCACCGCGACCAGATGGTCGGACCGTGGCAGGTGCCGGTCGCCGACGTCGCCGTCACCCTGTCGGACTTCGACGGCCTGGCCGGGCAGGCGATGGCCTCCGGCGAGCGGATGCCTCTGGCCGCGGTGGCCGCGCCCGCGTCCGGCCGGATGGCGGTGGGCGAGGCGCTGACGAACCTGTTCGCCGCACCGGTGGAGCTGTCCCGGGTGAAGCTGTCCTGCAACTGGATGGCCGCCTGTGGCGAGGCCGGCGAGGACGCCGCGCTGTACGACACCGTCCACGCGGTGGCGATGGAGCTGTGCCCCGCGCTGGGCATCTCGATCCCGGTCGGCAAGGACTCCCTGAGCATGCGCACGCGCTGGACGGACGCCTCGGGCGAGGCCCGGCAGGTGACCTCACCGGTGTCGCTGGTGGTGTCGGCGTTCGCGTCGCTGGACTCGGTGGCCGGCACCTGGACGCCGGCGTTGCCGTCCGGCACGGCTCTCGTCCTTGTCGACCTCGGTGCGGGGAGGAACCGCCTGGGCGGATCGATGCTCGCCCAGGTCACCGGCCAGTTCGGGGACGAGGTGCCCGACCTGGACGACCCGTCCCGGTTGGTGGCGCTGGCGGCGGCGCTCGCCGACCTGCGGTCGCAGGGTCTTGCGACGGCATATCACGATAGATCGGACGGCGGGCTGTGGGCCGCGGTGTGCGAGATGGCCTTCGCCGGGTCGACCGGCGTGCAGCTCGACGTGCGCAGCGTGCCGGAGCTGTTCAGCGAGGAGCTGGGGGTCGTCCTCGGCATCGAACCCGCGGACGAGTCGCGGGTGCTCGAGGTGTTCGCGCGCCACGGGCTGGGCGAGGTGAGCCGGGTGGTCGGACGCACCGCGCCGGACCGCCGCGTCCACGTGAACCTCGCCGGTGAGGCGCTCATCGACGAGTCCCTGCGCGACCTGGCCCAGGCGTGGGACGAGGTGTCCTGGCGGATCGCCGCCCTGCGCGACAACCCGGAGTGCGCGGACGAGGAGCACGAGGCGTTCGGCGCCGACGTCCCCGGCCTGGTGGTCGCGCCCGCCTTTGACCCGGCGGACGACGTCGCGGCCCCCTACATCGCCACCGGCGCGCGGCCGCGGGTGGCGATCCTGCGCGAGCAGGGCGTGAACAGCCACGTCGAGACCGCGCACGCGTTCGACCGGGCCGGCTTCGACGCGTGGGACGTCCACATGACCGACCTCCAGTCCGGGCGGTTCGACCTGGCCGACGCGGTCGGGCTCGTGGCCTGCGGCGGGTTCTCCTACGGCGACACGCTGGGCGCCGGTGAGGGCTGGGCGCGGTCGGTGCTGTTCAACCCGCGGCTGACCGAGGCATTCGCGACGTTCTTCGCCAGGCAGGACACGTTCGGCCTGGGCATCTGCAACGGCTGCCAGATGTTCGCCGCGCTGGCCGATCTGATCCCGGGCGCGGAGGCGTGGCCGCTGTTCACCCGGAACCGGTCCGAGCAGTACGAGGCCCGGCTGGCGCAGGTGGAGGTGCTGGACTCCCCGTCCGTGTTCTTCACCGGAATGGCCGGCAGCGTGCTGCCGATCGCGGTCGCGCACGGCGAGGGCAGGGCGGACTTCGCCGCCCGCGGCGACCTCGGGCCGGTGCGGCGCGCCGTCCGGTTCGTCGACAGCGACGGCCGGCCGGCGACGACCTATCCGGCCAACCCCAACGGCTCTCCGGACGGCCTGACGGCCGTGACCACGACCGACGGCCGGTTCACCGCGATGATGCCGCACCCCGAGCGGGTGGCGCGGAACGCCCAGCTGTCCTGGACCACCGGGCCGCTCGGCGAGCCCAGCCCCTGGCTGCGGATGTTCCGCAACGCGCGGGTCTGGGTCGGCTAGCTTTGCTGCATGCGCATCGTGGCGCTGGGTGCGTCCGGGAACGCCGGACGCGAGGTCGCGGTCCTGCTCGGACCGGTCCTGACCGCGTCCGATGACCTGGTGCTCGCCGGACGCGATCCGGCGAAGCTCGCCAGGACGGCCGGGGCGGTGACGAGCCCCGCCACGGTGACCACTGCTCGCGTGGACGTGACCGACCTGGACGCCGTCCGGGACCTGGTCGCCGGGGCCAACCTCGTCGTGGTGACGGTCAGCCGGCCCGACCTCGTCGCCGATCTGGCCCGGATCGTGCTGGACGCCGGCGCGGACTGGTTCGACACCATGCTGTCCACCCCGGGAAAGCTCGCGGCGCTGCGGGCGCTGGCCGGCGAGATCGTCGGCAAGCGGCGCTGCTTCGTCACCGACGGCGGGTTCCACCCCGGCCTGCCCGCCGTGCTGGTGCGGTGGGCCGCCGGCCGGCTGGACGAGGTGATCGAGGCCGACGTGGTGGCCGCCATGCGCATGGACTGGCGAGCCGACACGCTCGCCGACTCGACCGTGGCGGAGATGTTCGACGAGTTCGCCGACTTCGACCTGGTCGCCTGGGTGGACGGACGGCCCCGGCGGCTGCGCTGGCGCGAGTGCCCGACGGTCGACTTCGGACCGCCGATCGGCCGCAAGGCCTGCGTACCGATGCCGCTGGCCGAGATGGACGCCCTGCCCCGCCGCTACCCCGGCCTGCGCCGGTGCGGCTTCTACATCGGCGGCTTCGGTCCGGCGATGGACTACCTCGTCCTGCCGGTCCTGATGGCCATGGCGAAGGTGCAGGCCCTGCGGCCGGCGGCGATCCGCCTCGCCCGGTGGTCGTTCCGCCGACTGGCGAGCTACCCGCCGCCGCACCGGCTCGTGGTGCGGCTCGACGCCACCGGCAGCCGCGACGGGCACCCCGCGACGGCGTCGATCAGCGTGCAGGGCGAGGACGGCTACCTGCTCACCGCCGCCCCGGCCGTCGCCTGCCTGCGCGGGATGCTGGACGGGTCGGTCCGCCGCCCGGGCCTGCATCTCCAGGCCCACCTCGTCGATCCCGAGCCGTTCCTGCGCGACCTGACCGCCTTCGGCCTGGAGGTGGCCGGCGACGTCACCTCCGGCGTGTGACGGGTTTCCGTTGCGCAGGCGTTGGTTGGGCTTGTCGCTCATGGTCGGAGTTCGCGTGCGAGATTGGCTGCCATCTCGTCCATGGTCAGCAGCCGAGTGTCGGCGCCGGCCCGCAGGGTCTCGTAGCGGCTCAGCACGTAGTCGCGGGCGAGGGGCACGGCCATGCTCAGCTGACCGCGCCTTGGCGCGTACACGTCACCTTCGGAAAGAAGCTCTTCGCGGATCCAGGAGATCTCGCGTTGCTCGCGTCCCAGAGCGTGCGAGATCTGCGCTGTCGATGCCTGTCCGCCGAGCAGGGCCAGGGCCGCCATGAACTCCATCTGTCGATCGCTGATGCGGTCCCAGCGCGGTCCGAGGGTCCGGCGCTCGATCTGACGGGCGGCTGCGGGGATCGCGGCTTCCACGTCCGCCACGGTGATCTGTGTCGGACCAGGCGCGGCGCGCCAGGTGGCGTCGGCGAACAGTTGTAGGTGTGCGGGGTAGCCGTTGGTGACGTTCACGATCTGTTCGGCCGCCTCGGGCTCCCACACCACGCCCGCCTGGCGGGCTGGCTCGACGATCGCGTAGCGCGCGTCCTCCTGCGCCAGCGCCAGGGGGATCGGTTCGACGGCGAAGAGCCGGTCCGGATGGGTCACCCCGGCGGCGCGGAGGGCTTGCGGGGTGTGAGGAAGCCCGGTGCCGGCGAACACCACGGCGGCCCTGGGGTGGTCCACGTTGAGTCGGTGGAGCACGGCTGCGATGAGTGCGAGGTCTGGTCCGGTGGCTGCCTGCATCTCATCGACGGTGATCAGGACGCCGCCGAGGGGGTGGTCCTTCCGGACCTCGACGGCGAGTGCGTCCAGCGCGGCGGCCAGCGTACCGGCGTCGGTCGGCTCGGTCGGCGCTTCGTGACTCCGCAGCGAAAGGCCTGCGCCGATGCCGGCGACGCTGAGGTCGACGCCGCTGATCCGGTCGAAGAAGATCTTCGCGCGTCGCCAAGGTCCGACCTCCTCGACCAGCCGGGCTCGGGCTTGTGCGAGAAGGGACTGTACGAGGCTGGCCTGTCCGGTGACCGCCTGCAGATTGATCACTTCGAACCCCTGGTCGCGTGACAGCGTTGCGAAGGCGGATACGGTCGCGGTCTTTCCGACTCCGCGGGGGCCTATCAGGACGGTGTCGAGGGCCCTTACTCGGCCTGATGCGGCGACGTCGCTGAGCATCAGGTGCCAATCGCGCAACAGGACGTCGCGGCCGGCGAGCACCCTCGGACTGTGTCCGGCCCCTGGCGTGTAGACGCTACCCTCCACCTTCACCACCTAGATTCGTCTAGAAAAGCTCTGTTTTCTAGGTCAGTCTAGGCCCCCTGCGTCAGCCTGCCGTCCGACCCTCGCGAGGAGCTCCGGCTGGCGCTGCGTGAACGGCTCGGCCGCCCGGACGGACCGTTCGTCACCCGGGCCGGCCGTTTGGCGCCAGGGCGCTCAGAGCACGGAGCCGGGGGTGTACGCGGCTCCCGCCGGATACTGCGCGGCCAGCTCCGCCACCCGGGCGGCGATCGCGTCCACCTGGTCGCGGGCGGAGCCGGTGAGCTCCAGCGGGTCGACGACCACGGCGGCGAGTAGCTCGCGGGTCAGGCCCAGGCGGGAGTCGGCCGCCAGCCGGTCGTAGAGGTCGTTGGTCGCGGCGCCGGAGCGCATCGCCAGCGCGACGGCGACGGCGTGTTCCTTGATCGCCTCGTGCGCGGCCTCCCGTCCGACTCCTGCCCGGACGGCGGCCATCAGCACCTTCGTCGTGGTCAGGAACGGCAGGTAGCGCTGCAGCTCGGCCTCGATCACGGCGGGGAAGGCGCCGAACTCGTCCAGCACGGTCAGGAAGGTCTCGAACATCCCGTCGAGCGCGTAGCAGGCGTCCGGCAGCGCCACGCGGCGGACCACCGAGCAGGAGACGTCCCCCTCGTTCCACTGGTTGCCGGCCAGCTCGCCGGCCATGGACGCGTACCCGCGCAGCACCACCATCAGGCCGTTCACCCGCTCGCAGGAGCGCGTGTTCATCTTGTGCGGCATCGCCGACGAGCCGACCTGACCTTCCTTGAAACCCTCGGTGACCAGCTCCTGGCCGGCCATCAACCGGATCGTCGTCGCCAGGCTGGACGGTCCGGCCGCCACCTGCACCAGCGCCGTGAGCACGTCGTAGTCGAGCGAGCGCGGGTACACCTGGCCGGTCGCGGTGAAGACGCCGCCGAAGCCGAGGTGGGCGGCCACCGTCCGCTCGAGTTCGGCGAGCTTCGCGGCGTCCCCGCCGAGCAGATCGAGCATGTCCTGGGCCGTGCCCATCGGACCCTTCACGCCGCGCGCCGGGTAGCGCCGGATCAGCTCGTCCACCCGGTCGAAGGCGACCAGCAGCTCGTCCGCCGCGGACGCGAACCGCTTGCCCAGCGTGGTGGTCTGCGCGGCGACGTTGTGCGAGCGTCCGGCCATCGGCAGGTCGCGGTACTGCACGGCCAGCCGGGCGAGGTTCACCAGCACGGTGACGATCCGCTCCCGGACGAGTTCCAGGGACGCCAGCAGCTGCCGCTGCTCGATGTTCTCGGTGAGGTCGCGGCTGGTCATGCCCTTGTGCACGTGCTCGTGCCCGGCGAGGGCGTTGAACTCCTCGATCCGGGCCTTCACGTCGTGCCGGGTGACCCGCTCGCGCGCGTCGATGGACGCCAGGTCGACCTGCTCCAGCACCCGCTCGTAGTCGGCGATCACCGCGTCCGGGTCGTCCCCGCCGAAGTCGATGCCGAGCTCGGCCTGCGCCCGCAGCACGGCCAGCCACAGCTTCCGCTCCGCGACGATCTTGGCCTCCGGCGACCAGATCTCGCGCATGGCCGCCGACGCGTACCGCGTGGCCAGGACATCGGGAATCATGCGCTCACGCTCCCTGAGCTCGACGAAGGGTGAACGGTATTGGGGACGGGTCCTTTTCCGTTCACGCTGCCGGACGGGTGAACGGAAAGGGACCCGTCCCCTTTCTGTTCAGCGGGGCGGGAGGCGGCCAGGGCGATGTCGGAGCGGGAGAAGCCACCGGGGAGCGAGATCCGGGAGACCTTCGCGTAGGCGGCGGCGCGGGCCTCGGCGAGGGTGTCGCCCGTGCCCACGACGGTGAGGACGCGGCCACCCGCGCTGACCAGCTGGCCGGACGCGTCCAGCGCCGTGCCGGCGTGGAAGACCCCGGGTTGGTCGGCTCCGGTGATCGGGTCGCCCTTGCGCGGGGCCTCCGGGTAGCCCTCGGCGGCCACCACCACGCCGACCGCGGCCCCGCTGCCCCACTCCAGCGGCGGGTGGCCGGCCAGCCGGCCCGTGGCCGCAGCCAGCAGCACCTCGTACAGCGGCGTCTCCAGCCGGGTCAGCAGTGGCTGGGTCTCGGGGTCGCCGAAGCGGCAGTTGAACTCGACCACGCGCAGGCCGCGCGACGTGAGCGCGAGCCCGGCGTACACCAGCCCGACGAAGGGAGTGCCGCGGCGGCGCAACTCGTCCACCGTCGGCTGGATCACCGTCCGGACGACCTCGTCGGTCAGCCCGGCCGGAGCCCACGGCAGCGGCGTGTAGGCGCCCATCCCGCCGGTGTTCGGGCCGGCGTCGCCGTCGCCCACACGCTTGAAGTCCTGGGCCGGCTCGAACGGCAGCACGTGCTCGCCGTCGCTCAGCGCGAACAGGCTCACCTCCGGCCCGTCGAGGTACTCCTCGACGATCACCCGGTGGCAGCTGGCCGCGTGCCGGATCGCGGCGTCCCGGTCGTCGGTGACGATCACGCCCTTGCCCGCGGCCAGGCCGTCGTCCTTCACCACGTAGGGCGGGCCGAACTCGTCCAGCGCCGCCAGCACCTCGCCCATGTCCAGGCAGAGCCGGGCGTCCGCGGTGGGCACGCCGGCGGCCTCCATGATCTCCTTGGCGAAGGCCTTGCTGCCCTCCAGTCGCGCGGCCTCGGCGGACGGCCCGAACACCGGGATCCCCCCCGCGCGCACATCGTCCGCCACGCCGAGCACCAACGGCGCCTCGGGACCGACCACGACCAGGTCCGCGCCCAGCTCCACCGCCAGGGCCGCGACGGCCTCGCCGTCCGGCGGGTCGACGGGGTGGTTGGTGCCGAGCGCGGCGGTGCCGGGGTTGCCGGGCGCGATGTGCACGACCACCTGCGGGTCGCGGGCGAGCGCCCACGCCAGCGCGTGCTCGCGGCCTCCGGATCCGATCACCAACACCGTCTGCGTCACGGCGGAATCCTACCGAGGCCTCTCGGCGCCCCCCGATCGTGACCAGAGCGTAATAGTAAGGACTATTTATGGATAGAGTCTTTCCAGTAACCTCGAAGCATCCGCACCGCCGCGGTCACCTTCGAGCGAGGAGTCGAAGACGTGAAGAAGATCCCCAGAGCACTCGCCGCAGCCACCGTGGCCCTCACGGTCGCGCTGACCGGCTGCACCTCACCCGCACCGACCCCGCAGGACACATCCCCCGGAAGCACGGCCAAGGCTCCCGTCCTGCGCGTCTGGTCGGGCAACTCCACCCCGATCACCGTCGACTTCAACCCGTTCCACGTCGACACCGCCATGCACGCCACGTTCGGCGCGATCTACGAGCCGCTGTTCTTCTTCAACGAGCTGTCCGCGGACGCCCCGACCGGCCTGATCGGCGACAGCTACTCCTACAGCGAGGACGGCAGGACGATCACCGTCAAGATCAAGCCGGGCCTGAAGTGGAACGACGGCCAGCCGCTGACCGCCGAGGACGTGGTGTTCACCTTCGGCTACGGCTCGAACGCCTCCGAGCACCTGACGTCCGCCACCGCCCCCGACGACACCACGGTCGTGCTCGCCTACGACGAGCCGCAGTTCACCTCCGCGCCGCTGCTGCTCGGGAACACCTGGATCGTGCCCAAGCACGTCTGGTCGTCCATCGACAAGTGGATGGACGAGACCAACCCCAAGCCGGTCGGCTCCGGCCCGTACCAGGTGAAGACCACCTCGGACGCGTCCTACTCGATCGAGGGCAATCCGAACTACCGCGACGGCGTCCCCGCGATCGACGAGGTGCAGTACGTGGGCCTGGACTCCAACCAGTCCGGCGAGGACATGATCAAGACCGGCCAGCTGGACTGGATCGGCCAGTTCATCGCCAACCCCGACCCCATCACCGCCAGCGGCGACGTCGCCACGATGAACAACCAGCTCGACCCGACCGTGATCATCACCTGCGCGGACACCGCCAAAGGCTGCAAGGGCGCCCAGACCGACCCTGCCGTCCGGCAGGCGCTGAACGCGGCCATCGACCGCACCTCGATCGCCGAGAAGGCCTTCGCCGGGCTGGTCGGCACGTCCAATCCCGCCATGGTGCTGCTGCCGCGCGACCAGGCATGGCTGTCCGACCCGTCCCTGGGCGAGAGCCCGCAGCAGCCGGACGCGGCCGCCGCCGAGCAGATCCTCACCGGTGCCGGCTACACGAAGGGCTCGGACGGGTTCTTCGCGAAGGACGGGAAGAAGATCACCCTCGACCTGTTCTCCCCGGACGGCTGGACGGACTACAACGACGCGGCCAAGCTGATCGCGGAGTCGGCGGCCAAGGCCGGCATCGAGGTCAAGGTGCGCACGGTCTCGGAGGCCCAGTACTGGACGCCGATCAGTGACGGCGACTTCCAGCTCGCCATGTACGGCCTCACCCAGTCGCTGGTGGCCGACCCGTTCACGATCTACCACGAGTACTACTACGGGCCGAGCACGGACAAGGTGGGCACGACGCCCAACGGCCAGAACTACTCGCGGTACAACAACGCGGTGGTCGATGCGGCGGTGAAGAAGGCGTCCGCGACCAACGACGAGGCCACGAAGAAGGCCGCCTACGCCGAGATCCAGGCGCAGATCGCCAAGGACCTGCCGTACATCCCGGTGGTGCTGAACGCGTCCCAGGCGTTCTTCAACGTGCGCAGCTTCACCGGCTGGCCGACCGCGGACGACCTGTACGCCAACCCGCTGCCCTACCGGGCGGTGGCCTCGGCGATCGTGCTGACACACCTGAAGCCCAAGCAGTGAGCTGAAGGACTCCTCGTGCCGTTCTATCTCCGCCGGGTCGGCTTCTACCTGGTCACGTTGTGGGCAGCGATCTCGCTGAACTTCGTCCTGCCCCGGATGATGCCCGGCGACCCGGCGGCGATCATGCTCGGCAAGCTGCGCCGGGCATCGGGTGGCCGGCCACTGTCGGAGGAGGCGGTGCGCTCGGTCCACCTGCTGCTCGGCGCGGACAAGACCACGCCCCTGTGGGACCAGTACCTGGCCTACTGGGGACGGATGCTGACCTTCGACCTGGGCATCTCGTCCACCCGGTACCCGTACACCGTGTCCTCGCTGATCGCCAGCGCCCTGCCCTGGACGCTGGTGCTGGTCGGGACGGCGACGCTGATCTCGTTCGTGCTGGGCATCGTGGTCGGCGCATGGGTGGGCTGGCGGCGAGGGACGTGGCTGGACCACCTGGTGCCGGTCACGACGCTGCTGCAGTCCATCCCGTACTTCTGGCTGGCGCTGGTGCTGGTGGCGGTGTTCTCCGTCCAGCTGGGGCTGCTGCCGATCGTCGGCGGCTACGACGTGTTCGGCTTCCCGTCCGGACCGGAGTGGAGCTGGGCGTTCGTGGCCAGCGCGTTCGAGCACGCCATCCTGCCGGCGGTGACGATCGTGATCTCGTCCGTCGGCGGGTGGCTGCTGGGCATGCGCAACATGATGGTCTCGACGATGAGCGAGGACTACGTGCTCACCGCCGAGGCGAAGGGGCTGCGTCCCGGACGGATCCGCGACCGCTACGCCGCCCGCAACGCCGCGATCCCCAGCCTGGCCGGCTTCGGGATCGCGCTGGCGTTCGTCGTGGCCGGCTCGATCGTGATGGAGCAGGTGTTCAGCTACCCGGGCATCGGCAAGCTGATGATCCAGGCCGTGCAGAACCTCGACTACGCGCTGATGCAGGGCGTGTTCCTGGTGATCACGCTCACCGTGCTGCTGGCCAACTTCGTGATGGACCTGATCTACGGCTGGATCGATCCGCGGGTGCGCAGCCATGGCTGACCGGCTGGCCGGGATCCGGCACCTTCTCCCCCGCATGTCCGGCAAGCTGGCCGTCGGCCTGGTGCTGGTCGGGCTGATCACGCTGTTCGGGCTGCTCGGGCCGCTGGTCACCGTCGACCCGAGGGACTCGTCCTTCAAGGGTCTGCGCCCGCCGTCCGCCGAGCACTGGCTGGGCACGAGCAAGCTGGGCTACGACGTGTTCGCCCAGCTGGCCACCGGCACCCGCGGCTCGCTGTACATCGGCCTGCTCGGCGGGCTGGTCGCGCTGCTGCTGGCGATCGTCTTCGGCATCCTCGCCGGCTATTTCGGCGGCTGGGCGGACGAGATCCTGACCGTCTTCACCAACATCATGCTGGTGATCCCCGGGCTGCCGCTGGTGATGGTGATCGCCGCCTACGTGCAGAACGCGGAGGGGCTCGGCGACTTCGCCCGCAGCTCGACGCTGGTGGCGCTGATCCTCGGCGTCACCGGCTGGTCCGGCTCGGCGATCGTGCTGCGGGCCCAGGCCCGCTCACTGCGGACGCGGGAGTACGTGGCGGCGGCCCGCGTGGCCGGCGAGGGCGGCCTGCGGATCATCTTCGTCGAGATCCTGCCGAACCTGGTGCCGCTGATCGCCGCGCAGCTGATCTGGGGGATCATGTCGGCGGTGCTCGGCGAGGCCGGGCTCTCCTACCTCGGCCTCGGCCCGACCAACTCGATCACCCTCGGCACCATGCTGAACGACGCCCAGACCGGGCAGGCCGTCGGCTCCAGCGCCTGGTGGTGGTTCGTCCCGCCGGGCGCGCTGATCGCCCTGCTGGGCACCGGCCTCGCCCTGGTGAACTTCGCCATCGACGAGATCGTCAATCCCAAGCTGCGCCTCGCGCCCCAGGCCGCCCGCCAGCAGCGCCGCGCCACCAGGGCCGGCAAGGGCGTCGCCGGAGGTGCGTACGCATGATCCGCCACCCGCTCTCTGAGCCTGACGCTCTTACCGTCATCCCGGCGAACGCCGGGATCCCCGCACCCCACCAACCAACCGAGATCCCGGGTCAAGCCCGGGACGACAGCCAAGCGGCCCGGGACGACAGCCAGGCCGCCCGGGACGAGGGCCGGGCGGTGCTCACCGCGCGCGACGTGTCGATCACCTACGAGGTCGAACCGCCGGTGGACGCGGTCCGCGAGGTGTCGCTGACGCTGCACCGCGGCGAGATCCTCGGGCTGGCCGGCGAGTCCGGCTGCGGCAAGACCACCTTCGCGTACGGCGTGAACCGGTTGCTGAAGGCGCCGGGGGTGATGACGTCCGGCGAGGTCACGTTCCACGACAGGTCAGGGTCCGACATCGACGTGACCGGGCTCACCGGCGAGCAGCTGCGCCGATTCCGCTGGGACAAGGTGTCCATGGTCTTCCAGGGCTCGATGAACTCCCTGAACCCGGTGATGAACGTGCGAAGCCAGCTGGCCGACGTGTTCACCACCCACCGTCCGGGCATGCCGAGAGCCGAGCGGGACGAGCGCTGCGCGCACCTGCTCGATCTCGTGGGCGTGGATCCGCACCGCCTGTCGGCCTTCCCGCACGAGCTCTCCGGCGGCATGCGACAGCGGGTGATGATCGCCATGGCGCTCGCGCTGGACCCGCAGGTGATGATCATGGACGAGCCCACCACCGCTCTGGACGTGGTGGTGCAGCGCGGCATCATCCGGCAGATCATGCGACTGCGCGAACGCCTCGGCTTCGCGGTGATCTTCATCACCCACGACCTACCGCTGCTGATCGAGATCAGCGACCGGATCGCGATCATGCGCGACGGCCGGATCGTCGAGGAGGCCACCGCCGAGCAGATCTACCGCAGCCCGCGGCACGCCTACACCCGGCAGCTGCTGTCCAGCTTCCCCAGCCTCACCGGTGAGCGCGGCGGCTTCGTCCGGGGAGGTGCGGCATGACCCTCGCCGTCCGCAACCTGACCAAGGACTTCCGGCTGCGCAACGGCCTGAGGTTCTCCACGCTGCACGCCGTGGCCGACGTCTCGTTCACGCTCGAACCGAGGCGGACGATCGCGCTGGTGGGCGAGAGCGGCTCGGGCAAGTCCACGATCGCGCGGATCATCACCAAGCTCGAGGCGCCGACGTCCGGAGAGGTGCTGCTGGACGGCCGCCCGGCCCCGCGGCGGGCCACCGCCGACTACCGCCGGCAGGTCCAGATGGTCTTCCAGGACCCGTTCGCGTCGCTGAACCCGTTCCACTCGATCCGGCACCACATCGAGCGGCCGCTGCGCATCCACCACCCCGAGCTGTCCGCCCCGCAGGTGCGCGAGCGGACGGTGGAACTGCTGGAGCGGGTGCACCTCGACGGCAGCTACCTGGAACGACGTCCGCACGAGCTGTCCGGCGGGCAGCGGCAGCGGGTGGCGATCGCCCGGGCACTCGCCCCGGGTGCCCGGTTCATCGTCGCCGACGAACCGGTGTCGATGCTGGACGTGTCGATCCGCGTCGGCGTGCTGAACCTGCTCGCCGACCTGCAGCGGTCGGAGGAGATCGGTGTGCTGTACATCACCCACGACCTGGCCACCGCCCGGCACTTCTCCGACGAGATCCTGGTGATGTACCGGGGACGGATCGTCGAGCGTGGCGGCGCGGACGAGGTGATCCTCAATCCCCAGCACGAGTACACGCGTAAGCTGCGCGAAGCCGCTGCGGACCCGGACCGGCTCGGACAGCTGCGGGACGACGTGCGCCGGGAGATCGCGGAGGGCGGTGCGGCATGAGCAACGGCGCGGGGACTCCCGCATGGCTGGCCACCCGGAACGACCGGACCGCGCTCCGGCTGCTGCTGGCCCACGGCCCGCTCAGCCGCTCCCGGCTCGGCGAGCTGTCCGGCATGTCCAAGCCGACCGCCGGACAGATGATCGCCCGGCTCGAGCGCGCCGGGCTGATCGCACCGGCCGGTGAGGTGAGCGGCGCGCGCGGGCCGAACGCGATCGCCTACGGGGTGCGCACCGACAGCCTGACCGGGGTGGCGATCAGCATTCTGGAGGACCGGATCGAGGCCGTCCTGGTCGACCCCACGGACGCCGACCACCCGGTGGTGGTGCTGCCCACGGCCGGCGCCGTCCGCTCCCCCGCCACCGACGTGATGCGGGCGGTGAAGGCAGCGGCGAAGGCGGCGAAGGTCGATCGCACGTCGGTGAGCGTGGTGGCGATCGGCGTCCAGGCCGCGGTCGACGCCGCCGCGGACCGGCTCTCCCTCACCGACACCCTGCCGGGCTGGCCCGGGACGGGGGCCCGGGCACTGGTCGAGCAGGCGACCGGCCTGAGCGTCGCGCTGGAGAACGACGTGAACCTCGCCACGATGGCCGAGGCCGCGGCCACCGGCCTGAGCGACTTCGCGTACCTGTGGCTGGGCGTCGGCCTCGGCGCCGGGCTCGACGTCGGTGGGGTCGTGCAGCGCGGCGCGTCCGGGTCGGCGGGAGAGATCGGCTACCTGGGGGTGCCCCGGTCCGCCGCGGCGCTCGACCCGGACGCCAACGACTTCACCGACCTGCTCGGCGGCCCGGCGGTGACCACGCTGCTGGCGGGCGCCGACCTCGCGTCCGCGCTGGCCCTGCTGTCCGGGAACGAACCCGCGCTGGCCGCACTCGCCGACCGGATCGCCCTGCTGGTGGAGATCCTGGCCGCCGTGGCCGATCCGGCGCTCGTCGTGCTCGGCGGGCCGACCGGGGCCGCGGGCGGTGCCGCGCTGGCCGAGCTGGTCCGCGCCAGGCTCGCCCCCCGCCGCGACCTCCCCGTGCAGGCGCCGAGGACCGGCGGCGAACCGGTCCTGCAGGGGGCGCGCCGGCTCCTGGTGGCCAGCATCCGCGAACGACTCGAGGACGCCATCACCGCGTCCGCAACCAAGGAGGACTGATGAAGCTCACCATCGTGGGCGGCGGCTCGACCTACACCCCCGAGCTGATCGACGGGTTCACCCGCACCGACCTGCCGCTCACAGAGGTGCACCTGGTCGACCCGAACCTCGACCGGCTCACCCCCGTGGCAGGCATGGCGCAGCGGATGCTGGCGCGCGCCGGACACCCGGCGCGGGTGATGCCCACCACCGACCTGGAAGCGGGCGTCGACGGCGCGGACGCGGTGCTGCTGCAGCTGCGCGTGGGCGGCCAGGACATCCGCCGGGCGGACGAGACCTGGCCGCACGACGTGCACTGCATCGGCCAGGAGACGACCGGCCCGGGCGGCTTCGCCAAGGCGCTGCGGACGGTGCCGGTGGTGCTGCGGATCGCCGAGGTGGTGCGGCAGCGCGCCCATCCGGACGCGTGGATCGTCGACTTCACCAACCCGGTGGGCATCGTCACCCGCGCGCTGCTGCAGGCAGGGCACCGCGCGGTCGGCCTGTGCAACGTGGCGATCGGCTTCCAGCGGCGGTTCGCCGCGGCGCTGGGCGTGCAGCCGGACGAGGTCAGCCTCGGCCACGTCGGCCTCAACCACCTCACCTGGGAGCGCAGCGTCACCGTCGGCGGCGAGGACAGGCTGCCCGGCATGCTGGCCGAACACCTCGGCGAGATCGCGGACGGCGTCGAGCTCGCCCCGGCCCTGCTCGCCCAGCTGGGCATGGTGCCGTCCTACTACCTGCGCTACTACTACGCGCACGACGAGGTGCTGGCTGAGCAGCTGCGCGAGCCCACCCGTGCGGAGGCGGTGAAGGCGATCGAGGACGAGCTGCTCGCGCTGTACGCCGACCCGTCCGTCGACACCAAGCCGGAGGCGCTGGAGCGGCGCGGCGGCGCGTTCTACTCCGAGGCGGCGGTCGAACTGCTGGCCGCGATCCGCGGTACCGCCGGCCCCGCCCGGGTGGTGAACCTGCGCAACGACGGCCTGTTGCCGAACCTTCCCGACGACCACGTCGTCGAGGTGCCGGCCCGGTTCACCGGCGGACGCTTCGTCACCGAGCCGGTCGCGCCGCTGCCGGACGACGTCGCCGCCCTGATCGCGGCGGTCGCCGGCTACGAACGGCTGGCGCTCGACGCCGCCGTCCACGGCGGACGCGACCGCGTGCTGCGGGCCATGCGCGCACACCCGCTGGTGCT
Organism: Propionicimonas sp.; assembly: GCF_029975155.1. GTDB lineage: Bacteria > Actinomycetota > Actinomycetes > Propionibacteriales > Propionibacteriaceae > Propionicimonas. Next base: position 23,138 of record NZ_JARKPQ010000283.1, read on the forward strand.
CCAGCACGACCGCGCGGAGAAGCTGACCGACCTGCTGCTCGCCGCGAACCGGACGTTCCTGCCATGGACATGACCGCCCACCCGCTCCCCGGACCCGGGCCCGCCGAACAAGAGCGTCTCGACAAGCTCGACGAGCGGTTCGGTGGGGTCGCGGCCGAGCGAGCCGGTCCCCAACCGCCCCCCGAGGAGGCCGGCGACAAACGAACCCACCACCAACCGCTCCCTGAGGAGGCCGGCGAGGAACGAGCCGGCCGTCACGAAGGGCAGCCCGTCATCGTCGCCGTCGACGGCGGCGGCTCCAAGACCGATGCGGTGGCCGTCACCCTGGCCGGCGACGTCGTCCGCACGGCACGCGGACCGGGCAGCAGCCCGCAGGCCGAGGGACTGGACGCCTCCGTCCAGCTCGTCGACCGCCTGGTGCGCGAGGTCGCCGGTGGCGCACCGGTGGCACGGGTGGGGCTGTACCTCTCGGGGCTCGACCTGCCCCGGGAGATCGCGGACTACCGCGCGGCGGTGTCCGGACGTGCCTGGGCGCGCGGCGGCCTCGACGTCGACAACGACCTGTTCGCGCTGCTGCGGGCCGGCACCGACGAGCGGGACGCCGTCGCGGTCGTCTGCGGGACGGGGATGAACGCCGTCGGCGTGCGGGCGGACGGAGAGACCGTCCGGTTCCTCGCGGTGGGTGCGATCTCCGGCGACTGGGGCGGCGGCTACGGGCTCGGCCTCGAAGCGCTGTGGCACGCCGCGCGGGACGTCGACGGACGGGGTCCGCACACGCTGCTCACCGCAGCCGTCGAGACGGAGTTCGGCCTGCCGGTGGCAGAACTGAGCGAGCAGCTGCACGTCGGGGACAGGTCCCACGCCGACCTCGCCCGGCTCGCCCCGGTGGTGTTCGCCGCCGCCGAGGCCGGTGACGACGTCGCCCGGGCGCTGGTCGACCGGCAGGCGGACGAGGCCGTCACCTTCGTCCGCGCGTGCGTCACCCGCCTCGACCTGGCAGCCGCCCCCGTCCCGGTCGTGCTCGGCGGCAGCATCTTCCAGGCCGGCCACGCAGCCATGGACGCCCGGATCGCCGCCGGCGTCGCCGAGGTCTCCCCCGCCGCCAGGCTGGTCACGCTCACCCGTCCGCCCGTCGAGGGCGCCGTCCTGCTGACCCTGGAGCGAGCGCGAGTGGCCGAAAACGGGGACAGGTCCCTTTCTCATTCACCATGATGGTGAATGAGAAAGGGACCTGTCCCCGGCGGTTCAGTGGGGGTCAGAACCTCAGGGAGTAGAGCCAGGCCATCAGGTAGGTGCGGCTCAGGCCGTCGTCCAGGTTGCCGTCCGTGAACTTCCGGGCGGCCTCGACGGCGCGGTCGCGGTCGTCCGGACCGGCCAGGGCGGCGTACGCGAGGATGTAGTCGCCGAACTTCCGGTCGAACCGCGTCCCGATCGCCTCCGCGACGTTCGCGCGGATCGCGTCGGGGTCACCGCGCAGGTACGTCGACGTCGGGCTCATCGGCAGCAGCAGGATGCCGAGCTTGGCGGCCGGCTCCGGCGAGAACCAGGTGGCGTAGTCGCGCTTGCCGCCCCAGTTCAGCACCGTGATCCGGTGGTGGTAGCCGGGGAAGGCGGACAGGTCCGGTTGCAGCCAGTAGGCCGCGGACGAGTGCGCCTCCAGCGACAGCATCCAGTCCGCCTCGGCGGCCAGGGGCTGGTCGCCGGTCGCCCGTGCCCACAGCGACAGCCCGGCGTACGCGTTCACCGCCTCGGAGACCGACTCCTGGTTGTTGCCGTCCGCGAACGGGGCGGTCCCGGACGCCCACGAGTGCCCGGCGTAGGCGTCGAAGGCCCGCCGGTCGGGGAAGAACCGGCTACCGCTGCTCGCGATGTCGGCGGCCACCAGGTTCAGCACGGGCGCGTAGCGCTCGGCCACCGCCGGGTCGTGGCGGGCCAGCACCCCCGCGGCGTACAGGAAGTAGCCGTAGTGGAAGTGGTGGTCGTTGTACTCGTCGCTGCCGAAGGAGGGGGTCAACCCGACGAGTCCCTTCCCCTCCGCGTCATAGACGAAGCAGAACGCCTCGCGCTTCTCGCAGCCCTTCGGATCGGTCCACAGCGCGAGCTGCTCGTCGAGGGCGGACGCGAGCCGGTCGGCCCGGTCGGTCAGCTTCAGCTGGTCGGCCACCATCAGCAGCATCGCGGTGCGCTGCAGCGCCTTGCCTCCGAAGTAGGTGTCCGCCGGGAAGTCGGGCAGCTTCGTGATGTCCGCGTCCAGCTGCCGGGTGAGGTCCTCGCGCTGGTCGCCGCTCAACCGGCTGAGGTCGAGCGCGCCGGCCGCAGGAGTGCGGGGGGTCGTCCACGTGACGGCCGAGCCCGCGCACAGCGGCATCGTCCCGTACACGGACGGATAGCTGCCGAGCTCGCAGTCCCCGTCCGTGCCCTGGTGGGGCAGCCTGGCGATCGCGGACTCGCCGTCCGTCGCGTAGGTCAGCGTCGTGGTCACCGCGTCGTCCGCCACGTGGTAGCCGACCGTCGACCCCGTGGGGACGCGACCGGCCGCGTCGGCGAGCTCCGCCGGCTCGTGCCCCTCGGGCACCGGCCAGAACACCAGCCGTCCGCCGGCCTCGACCCGCGCGGACGCGCCGGACACCTCGGCCTTCGTGGCGGCCAGCGCATACCGGGTGCCGCCGAGGGTGGCCACCAGCAGCCCGTCCCCGGCAGGGGCGAAGCCCTCCGGGATAGTCACGGTGGACTCCTTCGCCGCCACCCATGACACGAACGGCGAGCCCTGCGCGAGGGTCGTCCGGCCGATCGCGCGGCCGTCGGCGTCCCGGTTCTCCAGCACCACGACGGACGGGTCGTCGCTGGTCACCACGGCGCTGGTCGCACCCACCCCGACGGTCACGACGGGCGTGAAGCCACCGGCGATCGTGTCCGCGGTGGCGGTCACCTGCGGCAGGCCGAGGGCGAAGCCGTCCGCGGTCAGGCCGAAGCCCAGCGGCAGCGGGAACACCGGCTGCGGCTTGTCACCGAACACGAGCCCGGAGTACCAGCGGTTGGTCGGCGGGGTCAGTCCCTCCGCCAGCCGCGCGGCGGACAGCTTCTTGGGCGTGCGCTGCGGCAGCGCGGCCACCAGGTCGGCGACCTGTGCGTCCGCCAGCACGGCGGGTGCCCCGTCGACCGGCGTGGGCGGTGTCTCCACCGGGCCCGCCGGCGACGCCGAGCACCCCGCGAGGACGGCCAGGACTGCCACGAGTCCGGTCAGCCACCTCATCGCAGCCCCACCTGGAGGAGCAGGTCGTTGACCGCGTCCGTGACCGGCGCGAACCAACTGGTGTCGGCCAGCTGCACGATGACCGTGACCGGCGTGCCGGGTTCGGCGAGGGTCTTCTGGTCGAGGCTCTGCAGCACCGGGGCCGCGATCCGCAGGGTGCTCACCGCGCCGTCGACATCGCTGGAGACCGAGACCTGGTCGACCGTGCCGGTGACCACCTGGTCGTTGGGCAGCACGATCTGCGCCTGCGCGCCGACCGCGACGCGCGCATAGTCCCGCGGCACCAGCCGGAAGGACGCGTTGATGTAGCGGTCGCCACCGGTGATCTCCGCGAGCGGACTTCCGCCGGGAACGGAGTTGCCCTGCAGCGCCTCGAGCTTGTCCACCCGTCCGTCGATCACCGAGTAGTAGGTGATCGTCCCGGTCTTCTCGGTCACGCGGTAAGCCTCGGTGTCCGCGACCTCCAGGCCGTTGGCGAGGTCCTGCTTGAGCTGCAGGCTCTGCACCGCGAACAGCTGCTGGCCCTTCTGCACGGTGTCACCGGCCTGGACGCGCTGCGCCACCACGGTGCCGGCGTGGTCGGCGCCCACGGTGTAGGAGTCCGCGGCCACCGCGGCGCGGTAGCTGGTGATCTGGTTCTGCCGGTGGTTGAACACCAGCGTCAGGCCGAGCACGAGGGCGACCACCGCGGTGACGCCGCCGAGCAGCCGGAGTCGGTTCTCCCAGGTCATGACAGTCCTTTCGCCTCGATCCAGCGGTCCCGCGTGGCGGCGACCGGCTCGGGGATGGTGGTGGGGACGGGCGCGGGCCGCTCGGCCCCCGTCCGTGCCGCGACCCGCTTCGGGCGGTCGCGGGTGGCGTGCTCGGCGAACGCGACGCCGATGAACACGCCCAGCGCCGCGGTGTTGGTCAGGTTCCACGCCGTGGCGAGCGACAGCTGGGCGTTGTTGAGGTCACGCCAGATCGCGACCACCGACGTCAGCGCCAGGAACACGAACAGGTACACCTGCGGCCGGATGAAGGTGAACGGGGAGCTGCGCCGTCCGGCCGAACCGGTGACGTGCCACTTCTGCTCCTTGCCGGAGAAGGCGTTCACCAGTGCCTGGTGGTAGATCGGGAAGCTCGCCGTGGACAGCAGCAGCACCTCCCAGCGGAACGACCCGAGGGTGTAGGACGCCAGCAGGATCTGCATCACGTAGAACCCGGCGTAGGCCAACGCCCACGTGGCCACGCTGGTGCCGAGCGTCACCGGTCGCAGGTCGAAGAAGACTTCCAGCGCCGGCACCAGCAGCAGCACTCCGGGCGCGATGCCGGTCAGGTAGTGGGTGGCCGTGACGACGTACATCAGCCGCTGGTCCAGGGTCAGCCGGCGGCGCGGGCTCAGCGGATTGTGGGTGAACAGGATCTCGAACCCGCCCGTCGCCCAGCGCAGTTGCTGCTTGGTGTAGTCCTCGATGGTCTCCGGCGCGTCGCCGACGGCCAGCACGTCGGGGATGTAGACGCTGCGCCAGCCGCGCTCGTGCAGCATCAGGGACGTCCACACGTCCTCCGACTTGGAGTCGGTGTAGATCCCGCCCACGTCGTCGATCGCGGCGCGGCGGAACACCACGTTGGTGCCCACGCAGAAGGCCGCGTTGAAGTGGTTCCGGCCGGGCTGGACGAACCGGTAGAACACCGTCTGCATGTAGCCGGCGCCGCGGGAGACGAAGTTCTTCAGATTCCCGTAGCTCTGCGGAGTCTGCACGAAGCCGACATTCGCGTCGGTGAAGAACGGCATCGTCTCGACCAGGAATTCCGGCGAAGGGACGAAGTCGGCGTCGAAGATACAGAAGTAGTCGCTCTTCACCTGGCTGAGCGCATGGTTCACGTTGCCGGCCTTGGCGCCACCGCCGCTCAGCCGGCGCAGGTAGCCGACGCCCAGATCGGCCGCGAGCCGGCGGACGTCGTCGCTGCGGCCGTCGTCGAGGATCCAGGTGCTGTGCCGGCCGTGGATGTCCCGCGCGGCGCGCGCCGTCCGTCCGATCACCTCCAGCGGCTCGCCGTAGCAGGTGATGAACACGGCGACCGAGACCTCACGGCCGTGCAGCAGCAGGGGGGCGTCCAGCTCCGGACGGTCGTCGAGGAGCGCCTGCTGCGCGGCGAAGTAGGCGTGGTCGCGGGGGCTCTTCGAGCCGGCGAGGATCGTCCACATCGCCAGCAGGGCGTGGGTGACGAGCACCGCCTCGGCCCCGATGACGAGCGCGTAGGGCAGCGCGTCGCCGCGGTTTTCCGGGTTGAGCAGGAAGACCGCGTAGGCGATCACCCCGCCGGTGGCGATCAGGGTGACCAGGATCATCACCGGCGAGTACGGGTTGCGGGTCGACTCGCGCCGGGTAGCTTCGTCGGGGCCCGCGACGGGTCGCAGGTCGTGGTTCGGCATGGCTGTCCCCCGATGTGGTCCGGGATGCGTGGAGCGAGCCGTCGAGCTCCACTCGCGGCATCGCTGGAAAATGCAAAACCGGACCAGGGAAATCCCTGGGTCCGGCGTCGGTGTGAGCGGACTTCTCAACCACTCACGACATCCACGGTTGCACGCATCGGCGTCGATCTCAAATCGACGGCGGAGTGTTCATGTGTTTGTAACCGGCGGATTCCGCGGCCGGCGAGCGGGGTGCTTACGCGAAATTGCCCATGAACGGATAGAACACGATGCTGAACAGCACGACGGTGCCGAGGACCGTCCACCAGCGCCAGGAGACCCGGCCCGTGCGGACGTCCATGCCGGTCGCCACGACCGCCGCGATGACCGTGCCGAGGTTCAGGGCGAGCATGAACAACCCAAGCCAGGAGAGGCGCCCGTCCACGTGGATCCAGGAGAGGTAGGCGACCGTGAGGAAGCACGCGGTGAGGCCGAGGAAGCTCAGCAGGATCGGCACCCACCACGGCGTGGGTGTGGGCGGCTTCCTCTGCTTCACCGGTCCACCTCGCCGGCGCTAGAGCAGGTCGTTCAGCATGACCACCTGTTCCCGGGACGGGCCGACGCCGATCCCCGAGATGCGGCAACGGACCAGCTCTTCGAGGCGGCGGACGTACGCCTGGGTGTTCCGCGGCAGTTCGTCGAAGGTGCGGCAGCCGGAGATGTCCTCGGTCCAGCCGTCGAGGTACTCGTAGACCGGGACCGCGTGGTGGAAGTCGGTCTGGGTCATCGGCAGCGTGTCGGTGCGCTCGCCGTTCACCTCGTAGGCCACGCAGACCGGGATCTTCTCCCAGCCGGTGAGGATGTCGAGCTTGGTCAGGAACATGTCGGTGAAGGCGTTGGCGGTGACCGCGGCCTCCACCACGAGCGCGTCGAACCAGCCGCAGCGGCGGTTGCGTCCGGTGGTGGTGCCGAACTCGGCCCCGTCGGTGCGGAGCTTCTCCCCGTCCGCGTCCAGTAGCTCGGTGGGGAACGGGCCCTCGCCGACGCGGGTGGTGTAGGCCTTCATGATGCCGATCGTCCGGTCGATCCGGGTGGGACCGACGCCGGCACCGGTGCAGGCGCCGGCGGCGATCGGATTGGAGGAGGTGACGTAGGGGTAGGTGCCGTGGTCGACGTCCAGGTGGTGGGCCTGAGCGCCCTCGAACAGCACGACCAGGTCGCGGTCCAGCGCGTCGTTCAGAACCCGGACCACGTCGGTGACCATCGGCCGGACGCGATCGGCGTGCGCGAGCAACTCGTCCGCGACCTCGGCGGGGTCGATCGCGCGGCGGTTGTAGACCTTCACCAGCAGGTGGTTCTTCTGCTCCAGCGCGGCTTCGACCTTCTGCTGCAGGATCGGGGCGTCGAACAGGTCCTGCACGCGGATGCCGAGGCGGTTGATCTTGTCGGAGTAGGCCGGGCCGATGCCGCGTCCGGTCGTGCCGATCCTGCGGTTGCCGAGGAAGCGCTCGGTGACCTTGTCGAGCACCTTGTGATAGGGCGCGATCAGGTGGGCGTTGGCCGAGATCAGCAGCTTGGAGGTGTCCACGCCGCGGGCCTCGAGGCCGTCGATCTCCTCGAACAGCACGTCCAGGTCGATGACCACGCCGTTGGCGATCACCGGGGTGCTGGTCGGGCTGAGAATGCCCGAAGGGAGCAGGTGCAGCGCGTACTTCTCGCCATTCACGACCAGGGTGTGCCCGGCGTTGTTGCCGCCGGAGTAGCGGACCGTGTAGTCGACCCGGTCGCCCAGCTGGTCGGTCGCCTTGCCCTTCCCCTCGTCGCCCCACTGCGCGCCGACGACCACGATTCCCGGCATCCTGCTGCCCCTTTGCGTGAGACAAGCCCGCGGCAATGCCGACGGGCTCTTGCGGCCTCACTGTACCGGCTTGCGCTCAGGAGGGCTGGTCGACTCGAAATGCGCAGCAGACGTCGCCCAGACCGCTGAAGTCGCAACAACGGGTTGTCCACAGGGCAATTCGTGTCACTCGGCGCCTGTGGATGGCTGACCAGTCCGGACTCGGCCTGCCGAAGGTGAAGGGTATGCATCCCACCATCGAGGCCGTGCTGGCCGAACAGGGCGTGATCACGGTGACCGCCCATCCACGCTTGAAGTCGCGCCTCGTCAGACTGGCCCGCGAGGGAATCCTCGCCAACCCCCTGCCCGGCACGTACACCCCCGCCGCCGACAACTCCCACGCGGGGTGGCTGCGAGCCGTGTCCGCCTGGTCTGAGCCGACCGGGGTCCTGCACGGCCGCTCGGCGGCCGCACTCTGGCTACCAGCCCTCGCCAGCTCTGTGGCATTCCTCGCCCACCCCACCCTGCGGTCGCGACGCGGCGTGGTCGTCTGTCGGCGGCTGGTCCCCCAGGACTTCGTGCGGGTCACCTCGGGGATCCGCACGGTCAGTCCTGCCTACGCTGCGGTGGAACTGGCAGCAATCGACGACGGGCGGGCGATCTGCGAGGCCCTGCGCCTTCGTCTCGCCGACGCAGATGCGTTCACGGTAGCCCTGTCAGCACTGGACGCGACCACAGGCCAGGCGGAGAGGCGCAAGGTGGTGGCGGCTAGTGCCGACAACCCGTGGTCGTACGCAGAGCTGAGGTTGCACCGCATCCTCCGTGACGCAGGCATCACCGGATGGGTGGCCAATCGACCGATCGAAATCCGTGGCCGGGTGCTCTGGCCCGACGTCCGCTTCCTCGGGACGAAGCTGGTGATCGAGTTCGAGGGTCGAGAAGTGCACAATGACCCGGCCCACTTCCTCAGTGATCGGGAGCGGCAGAACCTGTTCGAGTCTGTCGGCTACCACGTGCTCCGCTTCGGCTGGGAGCACCTCGATCAGCCCGACTACGTGGTCGCGACAACGCGGCAGGCGCTCAGGACCGCGCGCTGACCTCCATGGCGACGCGAATTGCGCAGTAGATGCCCTCACCGCGGGCGCAACGTCCATCTGACGCGTCTACTGCGCAGATCGGTTCGCAACAAGCGAAGCGGCGACCCGGAAACCGGGCCGCCGCTCGTGATCAGAACGTCAGCCGATGGACTTGCCGACGCTGCGCAGGTACTGGCAGGCCTCCACCACGCGGGCGGACAGGCCGGCCTCGGCGACCTTGCCCCAGGCGCGCGGGTCGTACTGCTTCTTGTTGCCGACCTCGCCGTCGATCTTCAGGACGCCCTCGTAGTTCTTCAGCATCCAGTCGACCACCGGACGGGTGAACGCGTACTGGGTGTCGGTGTCGATGTTCATCTTCACCACGCCGTAGTCGACGGCGTCCGAGATCTCCTGCGGGCTGGAGCCCGAACCGCCGTGGAACACCAGGTCGAACGGCTTCTCCTTGCCGTACTTGGCGCCGACGGCGTCCTGGATCTCCTTCAGCACCTCGGGACGCAGCTTCACCGAGCCCGGCTTGTACACGCCGTGCACGTTGCCGAAGGTGAGCGCGGTCATGTAGCGGCCCTTCTCACCGAGACCGAGCACCTCGACGGCGCGCAGGCCGTCCTCGATGGTGGTGTACAGCTTCTCGTTGATCTCGGCCTTGACGCCGTCCTCCTCGCCACCGACGACGCCGACCTCGATCTCGAGGATCTGCTTCGCCTTGCTGGTCAGGGCCAGCAGCTCGTCGGCCAGCTGGAGGTTCTCCTCCATCGGGATGGCCGAGCCGTCCCACATGTGGGACTGGAACAGCGGCTCGAGGCCCTTGTTCACCCGCTCCTGCGAGATCGCGATCAGCGGCTTGACCCAGGTCTCGATCTTGTCCTTCTGGGCGTGGTCGGTGTGCACCACGATGTTGATCGGGTAGTTCTTCGCGACGACGTGCGCGTACTCGGCGAGGGCGACGGCGCCGGTGACCTTGTCCTTGATGGTGGGGCCGGACGCGTACTCAGCGCCACCGGTGCTCACCTGAATGATGCCGTCGGACCCGGCCTCGGCGAAGCCGGCGAGTGCGGCGTTCAGGGTCTGCGAGGAGGTGATGTTGATCGCCGGATAGGCGAACTTGCCGTTCTTCGCGGCATCGAGCATCTCGGCGTACTTCTCAGGACTTGCGATGGGCATTCGGTTAGGCCTTCCTCAGGTGACTGCGCCCGCGACGTCGCGGTCGCCAGGCAGAACGGTCCCAGTCTCTCAAATGTCCGCAGGGCTTGCCCAAAGCGGGCGCAGATTGGACGGCGTCCGTGGACAGCCCGGTATGTGTCAGTCGAGCCGGGACAGGTCCAGCCATGCGCGACCGGACGACAGCACGCGGACGGCCGTGTCCAGGGTCGCCGGCATCGTGTCGGTGTAGTCGAGCGGGACGCGGCTCGCCGAACGGTCCCGGCCCGTGGCCACCAGCAGCGCGGACGCACCCAGCGTGCCCGGACGGACGATCACCGACCCCACCTCCGGCCACGGAAGCCAGCGTTGCCCGACCAGCATGCCGTCCCGGTTGAGGCCGATCGCCAGACCGTCGCCGGCGAGCGTCGCGTCTCGGCGCGCCCGCAGCAGCTGCAGCACGCTGAACCCCGCCGTGCCCAGGCCCGACACCGCCGAGACCCCGAGGATCCAGGGCGCCCACTCCCCGAACTGCTCCGGCCACAGCCACCAGGCGCCGCCGACGAGGGCGAGGCTGAGCACGGTGGACCCGATGCGCCACAACAGCCCGTTACGGGCGCGCGCAACCTGCGCCGTCGCCATCCCCGGCCGGTAGTACACGCCGTACTCGTCGCTCATCGCCGCCATCCTAAGCGTGGCGGGAAACGGGGACAGGTCCCATTCCCGTTCACCCGGACCGGGTGAACGGGAATGGGACCTGTCCCCGATTGGCGGGGGGCCACTGCAGGGACCAGTGGTACATCGCGATGGCTGCGGCGGCGCCGGCGTTGAGCGAGCGGGTCGAACCGTGCTGGCTGATCGCCACCACGCGCTCGCAGCCGGCGGCCAGTTCACCGGTGAGACCGGGGCCCTCCGAGCCGAACACCAGGCAGCACCGCTCGGGCAGCGCCTGGGTCTCCAGGGGCACCGAGCCGGGAATGTTGTCCACGCCGACCGGGGTCACGCCGTGCTCGGCCAGCCAGGCGAGCAGCGCCGCCGCGTCCGGGTGGTGGTGGACGTGGAGATACCGGTCGGTGACCATGGCGCCGCGGCGGTTCCAGCGGCGGCGGCCGACGATGTGGACGCCGGCCACGTTGAACGCGTTGGCCGTGCGCACGATCGAGCCGATGTTGAAGTCGTGCTCCCAGTTCTGGATCGCGACGTGCAGCGGCGCCCGCCGGGTGTCGAGGTCGGCGACGATCGCCTCGACCGTCCAGTACCGGTAGACGTCGGCGACGTTGCGCCGATCGCCGTCGGCCAGCAGCGTCCGGTCGTAGCGCGGGTCGTCGGGCCAGGGCTGGGGGTGGGGTCCGACGCCGGGAGAGCTCACAGCCGCCACCTCGTCATCGCTCAGGGTGGCCATGGCGCTCACGGTACCCTGAGTCATCATGAACCTGTTGCCACAGCTGGCTCTCGTACCCCTGTTGCTGCCGGATTGGCTCGACCCCGAATTCCTGCTGCGCGCGCTGGGCAACTGGGCACTGTGGGGCGCGGCCTTCATCGTCTTCATCGAATGCGCGATCTTCCCGGTGCTGCCCGGCGACTCGCTGCTGTTCACGGTCGGGATGTTCATCTCGCAGGAGCCGCCGATCATCCAGTTCGAGGGCTTGTCGCAGCCGACGACTCTCCTGGTCGCCATCGTGGTACTGGTCATCGCAGCCGTCTTGGGCAACGTGGTCGGCTACTGGGTGGGCAAGACCGTTTCGCCGTGGCTGTTCAAGCCGCGACCCGGCTGGATCGGACGCGTCTTCTCACCCAGACACCTCGCCCAGACCCACGACTTCTTCGAGCGCTACGGCTCCAAGGCACTGGTGCTCGGCCGCTTCGTGCCGTTCGTGCGCACCTTCGTCACGATGGTGGCTGGCGCCGCCGGCATGAGCTTCCGGACCTTCATCACCTGGACGGGCATCGGTGCGGTGGTGTGGGCGGCAGGCGTCACTCTGCTGGGCTATTTCCTTGGCCGGATCGACTTCATCGCCCACAACATCGATGCGGTGCTGGTGGCGATCGTGCTGGTTTCGGTGATCCCTATGGTGGTGGAGGCCTGGCTGCACCGACGTCGTGAGCGCGCGGCCGCGGCGGAAAGCGTCGAATCCTGAGCGTGCGCCGGGCGACGATCGGCTGGGTGCCCGGAACGCCGGACACCCGTCCGCCTGCCGGCCAGACCGAGCTGGACGCCGCCGTCGAGACCCTGGCCGGACGACGGGTCGTCGCCCTCACCGGTGCCGGATTCTCCACCGATTCCGGCCTGCCGGACTACCGCGGGCCGGACGCCAGGCAGCGGCACCCGATGACGTACGACCAGTTCGCCGGCAGCGCCGACTACCGGCGGCACTATTGGGCGCGGAACCACCTCGGCTGGCACCACATGCGGCGCAGCGAGCCCAACGACGGCCACTACGCGCTGGCCCGGATGGAGGCCGCCGGCACGGTGAGCGGCGTGATCACCCAGAACGTGGACCGGCTGCACCAGCGGGCGGGCTCGCGGCGGGTCGTCGACCTGCACGGCCACTACGACCTGATCCGCTGCCTGGCCTGCGGCTGGACATGCACCCGCACCGAACTGGACGCGCGCCTCTCCGCGCTGAACCCGGGCTTCCTGGAGCAGGTGCGCGAACTCGGTGACATCGAGGTGGCCCCGGACGCCGACGTGGTGCTGGCGGAGACCGAGGGCTTCGTCGTGGCCGACTGCCCGGCCTGCGGCGGCATCCTGAAGCCCGACATCGTGTTCTTCGGCGAATCCGTGCCCGTCGACCGGGTGCGCGCGGCCTACGACCTGGTGGACGCGGCCGGCGCGCTGCTGGTGGCGGGCACCTCGCTGGCGGTGATGTCCGGGCTGAGGTTCGTCCGGCACGCGTCCGGCATCGGGCTGCCCATCGTCCTGGTCAACCGCGGCCTGACCAGGGGCGACGACCTCGCGTCCGTCCGCCTGAACGCGGGGACGAGCGAGACCCTCACCTACCTGGAACAGAAGCTCCCGACCACCAATGCTGGCTGAGCCTGACGAAGCCCGAAGCTCAGGGGCCGCTGACCCCTATTGCTGCTGCGGCGGCTGCTGGTAGGTCGGCGGCTGCGGCTGGGCCTGCTGCGGCGGGGCGTAGGTGGGCGGCGGCGGAGTGGTGAACTCACCCGGTGCCGGTGCGGCGGGGTTCGCCTGCGGATAGGCCTGCGGGTTCGGCAGCGCGGACGGCTGCGACCCTGCGGCAAGCTGGTCGTTGGTCGGCTCGGCGGTGCGTCCCTCGGGCCGGTCGCTGATCTCGCCGAAGTCGACCTTCGGTGCCTGCCGCATGGCCGGCTCGTTGACCTCGAAGTAGGTGGCCTTCTCGAACTTGAACATGCCCGCGAGCACGTTGGACGGGAACGACTCGACCTGGGTGTTGTAGTTGCGCACGTTGGCGTTGTAGAAGCGCCGGCCAGCGGCGATCCGGTCCTCGGTCGCGGTCAACTCGCGCTGCAGTTCGAGGAAGTTCACGTTGCTCTTCAGCTCGGGGTAGGCCTCGACGCTCACCAGCAGCTGGCGGACCGCGCCGGAGAGCTGCTCCTCCACCTGGGCACGTTCCTCGGTGACCGCGCCTCCGCCGGCCTGGGCGAGCGCAGCGGCCTGGTTGCGCAGCCGGGTGACGCCCTCGAGCGTGTTCCGCTCGTGCGCGGCGTAGGCACGCACGGTCTCGACAAGGTTCGGGATGAGGTCGTAGCGCCGGTTGAGTTCGACGTCGATCTGCCGCCAGGACTCCTGGATCAGGTTCCGGGAGCGGACGAAGCCGTTGTACAGCGCCACGGCGTAGAGGGCCAGGCCGACCACGACGATCAGCAGGATGATGAGGAAGATCTCCACGGTTTCTCCAATCCGGCGAGCGGTTGGCCCCAGCCTAGTGAGGCAGTCTGACGCTGTCTCTCCCCCACCCCCTTGCGGAGGTAGGAACGAGCCGCCGTCTCCCCACACCCTCGCGGAGACCCGCCAGAACGGGCGACCGCCTCCCCACCCTCGCAGAGACCCAGAACGAGCGACCTCCCCCGCTCCCTGAGGAGATCCGCGAGGAACGAGCGGATCGTCACGAAGGGCCGTCCGGGCGCCCTTCGTGACAGGCTGCCTCGTTCCTCGGCAGCCTTCGTCGGCCTGGATGCACCGATCGGGCACGTCTCGACAAGCTCGACGAACGGTTTCGGTGGGGCAGGGCTCAGGGAGCGGGTAGCCGAACCGGGCGTTCCTCGGCAGCCTTCGTCGGCCTGGATCCACCGATCGGGCACGTCTCGACAAGCTCGACGAACGGTCCGGTGGGGCAGGGCTCAGAGACTCAGGGGGCGGGTTGGCCGGGTTATTCCAGGCCGAGGTCCTCCAGGCCGAAGGCGTAGCGGTAGGGCACGCCCGCAGCTTCGATCCGCTCCCTCGCGCCGGTGTCGCGGTCGACGATCACCGCGACGCCGACCACCTCTCCCCCGGCCTCGCGGACGGCGTTCACGGCGGCCATCACCGATCCGCCGGTGGTGGAGGTGTCCTCGACCACCAGGCAGCGGCGCCCGGCCACGTCCGTCCCCTCGATCCGGCGCTGCAGGCCGTGGGCCTTGGCCTCCTTGCGGACGACGAAGGTGTCCAGCCGTCCCCCGGTGTGCGCGGCGTGGTGCAGCATGGCGACGGCGACGGGGTCCGCGCCGAGGGTGAGGCCGCCGGCCGCGTCGAACTCCCAGTCGGCCACCAGAGCGGTCATCACCTCGCCGACCAGCGGCGCCGCGACGCCGTCGAGGGTCACCCGGCGCAGGTCCACGTAGTAGTTGGCCTCCTTGCCCGAGGCGAGGGTGACCCGGCCGCGCACCACGGCGAGGTCGGTGATCTGTTCGATGAGGTCTTCGCGCGCTGCCATGGCAGAACGGTAGCGGTCAGGAGTACCAGCCGCGGCTCCACGGCGGGGGCGGGGACGGCTCGGCGTCCGCCTCGGTGAACGGGACGGCACCGCCCACCCAGCGGTCGAGGTCCACGCCGGTGACCAGCCGGTACGGGAAGGGCGCGCGGGCGATCCGCCGTTCGAAGCCGGCCAGGGGCAGGTCGGCGCCCGCGACCGCGACGAGGTTGCCGAACCGGCGTCCCTTCCAGACCGGCACCTCGGCGCTGACCGCGACCTGCGCGAACGTCGCGACGAGCCCGGCAACGCAGCGCCGGGACCAGGCGAACGGGCCGGAGTCGGTGAGGTTCATCACCAGCAGGCCGCCGGTCCGCAACACGCGGCGCAGGTCGGCGAAGAACTCGGTGGTGGCCAGTTCCGCGGGCACACTGGCGCCGGCGAAGGCGTCCAGGATCACCGTGTCCGTACAGGCGGACGGCAGCTGGGCAACGCCCGTCCGGCCGTCCACGGGGCGCACCTTGATCCCGCTGTGCCGTGGCAGCGGCAGCTGGGCGCGCACCTGCTCGGTGAGCGCCTCGTCCGGCTCCAGCACCACCTGTGCCGTGTGCGGACGGCGGGCCTCCACGAAGCGCGGCAGGGTGAGCCCACCGCCGCCGATGTGGATCACCCGCACCCGTTCGCTCACCGGGCGGCGCAGGATCGTCTCGTCCAGCACCTCCGCGATGCGCTGCACGTACTCGAACTCCAGCCGCAGCGGATCCTGGGGGTCCACCCACGACTGCTCGGTGCGCCCGTTGCGGACGACGAACCCCCCGCGGCTGATGTGGTCGGGGACGATCTCGCTCATCCGCTCCCCCTTCAGCCGACCCGCCCTGAATCGATCTGCACACCAGAATGCCCGCAGCAGCGCAAACCCGCCCGCAGCGACCGTCTGGCGCGCAGATCGATTCAGTTGCTCCTGCGGATCGCCCGGATCCCCAGCCACAGTCCGAGGGCGGCGAGCAGCAGCGCGGAGACCCAGCCCCACAGCACGACCGTATTGCCGTAGTCGCCGGCGAACAGCGCCCGCTCGGCCTGCACCACCCAGTTCACCGGGTTGACCGCTGCCGCCGCCCGCATCCAGCCGGGCCCGTAGTCCAGCGGCAGCAACATGCCGGACAGGATCATCAGCGGGAAGATCAGGGTCTGCTGGACTCCCCAGAACAGCCACTCGCGCTCCTTGGTGGCGAGCGCCAGCGTGTACGACAGCGAGCCGAGTCCCACCCCGAAGACCGCCAGCAGCGCGAGGCCGACGACCATGCCCACACCGTGCACGGCGAACCCGAACGGCCAGGCGATCACGGTGATCAGCAGCGACTGGACGATGATCGGCGCGATCTCCTTCAGCGCCCGGCCCACGAGCAGGGACGACCGGGCGATCGGCGCGACCAGGGTGCGCTCGTGAGAGCCGGTCATCATCTCGTACTGCAGGTTCGAGCCGGTGGCGCCGGTGCCGAACAGCACGATCATCACCAGGACGCCGGGCACGAACCACTGCAGCGTCTCGCCGATCGGCGCCCCGGACTGGCCGACGAGCAGCGGCGCGAACAGGCCGAGGAAGACCAGCGGCTGCACCAGCGAGAAGATCAGCGAGAACGGATCGCGCACCACGGGCCTGAGCTCGCGCGTCAGCACGTGCCAGGTGTCCCGGGCCGGATTCGGACGGACGGCGGTGTCGGACGGAACGGTCATCGGGTGGCTCCTGCGGTCGCGGGGTCGAGGGATTCGTCGGCGGAGGCGTCATCGGATCGCGGCTCCTCCGCCTCGCGCAGCGTGCGTCCGGTGAGGGCGAGGAACACGTCGTCCAGCGTGGGCGGCACCCCGGTGGCCCGGACGACCTGCAGTCCGGCGGCGTCGAGGGCTCGCACCGCTCGCGGCAGCAGGGCGTCCCCGTCCGGTGTGGTGAGCACGACGGACGAGTCCTCGCGGCGGGCCTCCCGGTGGGTCAGCCCGGCGATCACCCCGAGGGCGCGCTGGGCGACCTCGGGGTCCGGGAAGCCGAGGGTGAGCAGGTCGCCCGCGAGGTTCGCCTTGAGCCGGGTGGCGGTGTCGTCGGCCACCACCCGCCCCCGGTCCATCACCATCACCCGCTCGGCGTAGCGGTCGGCCTCCTCCAGGTAGTGGGTGGTCAGGAACACCGTCGTGCCGTGGCGCTCGCGCAGGTCGAGGATGTGCTGCCACAGGTTGGCCCGGCTCTGCGGGTCGAGGCCCGTGGACGGCTCGTCCAGGAACAGCAGGGGCGGGGCGTGCATCAGCCCGAGCGCCACGTCGAGGCGGCGCTTCTGACCGCCACTGAGCTGCTGGACGGTCCGGGTCGCGAACGGCGCGAGGTCGAGGGACTCGATCAGCGTCTCGGCCCGGCGCACGCTCTCGGCGCGCGGGATGCCGTGGAAGAGGCCCTGGCTGACCAGTTCGTCGCGGGCACGCTGGGCGAAGCTGCCACTGGTCAGCTGCCCCACGTAGCCGATCCGGGCGCGGACGCCCGCCGCCTGGGTGAGGATGTCGTGGCCGACGACCCGGGCGGTGCCGGAGGTCGGCGGGATCAGAGTGGTCAGCATCCGCAGGCTGGTGGTCTTGCCGGCGCCGTTCGGGCCGAGGAACGCGACGAGTTCGCCACGGGCGACCTCGAAGCTGAGGTCGCTGACCGCCTCGACCACCTTCTGCTTGACGGTGAAACGCTTGGTGAGTTGGTGAGCCTGGATGATGGGTTCATTGCTCATGGACTTGAGGCTAAGCCCGATTGCGGACGGTATCTGTCCGCGATCGGGAGCAGAATCTGAGTATGTCTGACACCACGGCCCGCGCGCTGAGCCTGCTCAACCTGCTCCAGGTGCACCGGCACTGGCCAGGGGCGGAACTCGCCGAGCGGCTCGGCGTCACCGAACGGACGGTGCGCCGCGACGTCGAGCGGCTGCGTGATCTGGGCTACCGGATCGAGTCCACGCCCGGTGTGGCCGGCGGCTACCGGCTGCGCGCGGGCAGCGCGGTGCCGCCGCTGCTGCTCACCGACGACGAGGCGGTGGCGATCGCGATCGGGCTGCGACTCGCGGCCACCCAGCGGCTGGTGGGCGGGGCGGAGACCACGCTCACCGCGCTGGCCAAGCTGGAGCAGGTGCTCCCCCGGGCGCTCCGGGAACGGGTGAACGCCCTGGCCGCGACCGTGCGGCCGGCGTCCATCGGGGCCGACTCGGGCGCCTCGCCGGAGGTGCTCGGGGAGCTGGCGCTCACCTGCCGCGACTCCGAGCGGGTCCGGTTCCGCTACACGGCCGCCGACGGCGCGGTCACGGACCGGCACGTGGAGCCGCACCTGCTGGTGCCGTCCGAGCGGCACTGGTACCTGCTGTGCTGGGACCTCGACCGCGCCGACTGGCGGAAGTTCCGGGTCGACCGGCTGGAGGACGTGCGCACCACCGGCGCGCGGTTCACCCCGCGCCCGCTTCCCGAGGGGGACGACGAGGCCGGTCCGCTCGGCTGGGACCGTCCGACGGTGCAGGGCGAGGTGGTGATGGACCTGGCCCTGCCCGCGATGCTCGCCCACTTCGGGCAGTGGGGACGGGGCGCGGAGGCGGACGGGACCGATCGCACCCGCTGGAGGATCGCCGGACCCGACGTCCGGGACCTGATGCACGCCATGTCGTGGGTCCCGGCAGGAGTGGCCTACACCGCCGACCTGCCCGAGGCGGCGAGGACGGAGCTGGCGGAGATCACCGGACGGATGGCGCGGGCCCTCAGCGTCCCGCCGCGGCGACCACGGCGTCCAGCACCTCCGGCTCGCTGAGGATCTGGAAGTGACCCATCGCCGCGACCGGGACGTTGGTGGCGCCGGGCAGGTGCGAGCCGTCGGGGATGTGCGGGTCGAAGGACGGGTAGATCGACGTGATCCGGGCGTCCACGTCCGTCCGCGCGGCGAGTTCGAGGATGGCGGGATCGCCGGGCGCGAGGGCGCGGATCGTCCGCGACGGCAGGAACCGGGCGAGCCGCGAGCCGTGGAACGGGGTGGCGACGGCGACCAGCCGGGCCAGGCGGCCCTCGGTGTCGTTGGCGAGCATCCACTTGCCGACCAGACCGCCCTTGCTGTGGGCCACCAGCACCACGTCCCGCAGGTCGCGCGCCCGGACGGCGGCCAGCACGAGCCGTCCGGCGTCGGCGATGCGGGCGCGGTTGTAGGCCAGCTCGGGGACCACGTGGACGGGGTGTCCGGCCGCGTTCAGCCGGCGGGCCACGGGCAGCAGCAGCGACCACGGCTCGAGGACGCCGGCCAGCAGGACGACCGGCCGCAACGTCCCCTCGGCGAAGGCGACCGGCACGTCCCGGACGAACAGCACCTCTGCCTGGCGGCCGACGACATAGCCGTAGTCACGGGCCCAGCCGCGGCCGCGCCGCGCGGCCTCGCGCAGCCTGCGGACGGCGGCGTGCCTACCGGTGGGCGTGCTCATCGATGTGCCGTGCGATCAGCTCGGGAGCGGCGAACATGGTGGCGTGCGGGCCGGGCACGACGACGAACCAGCCTTCGGCGAAGCGCTCGCTGAGATCGCGCGCCCAGTCGAGCGGGACGATCGGGTCGTCCTCGCCGCAGATCACGAGGGTCTTGGCCTGCACCCGGGTGGCGACCTCCTCCATCTCGGCACCGAGCAGGTGCGGCGTCTGCTCGATCATGTAGGGCACGCCGGCGCGGAAGAGGTAGTCGTAGATGGCCATCGCGCTGACGTACGGGGGCTCCTTGAGTCCGTTGCGCAGCAGCAGCGCGGCGGCCTTGGGCAGTGAGCGGGCGCCGGGCACGATCACCGGGGCGATCAGGACGATGTGGTCGAGCTGGTCGGGGAAGTCCGCGGCCATCTGCACGACCACCTGGGTGCCCATGGAGTGGCCGACGACGACCGGATGGTCGAGGTCCTTGTCGGTGAGGTACTGGCCGACGATCCGGGCGTGGTCGGCGATGGTCATGTCCCGGCTGGGCCGCGGGGAGCGTCCGTAGCCGGGCAGGTCGATGAGGTAGACGTCGCCGTGCTCGGCGAGGGCGGCCGCGGTGGGACCGTACGAGCGGGCGGAGACGCCGATGCCGTGCACGAGGACGAAGTCGGGTCCGGACTTGTCGGCGAGGCAGGGGAACCGGTAGACGACCATGGACGCGTCGTCGTAGGCGGCGCGGCTGGTGAAGTAGTCGACCGTCCCGATGTGGCGGGTGCGATAGGCGACCTCGTCGCGAGCGGTGTGGCGGCGGGTTCGCATGGTCGCAGCCTAGCCACGGGCGGGATTGGCCACCCGTCGGTTTGCGGGGAATCCCTGCCGTCCGGGCGTGGTTGAGGCAGGGTAGGCACAAGGAGGAAAGAACATGGCAACCACCACCACCGATCGCATCGCAGACGCGCCCACCACCGCTGATCAGGCCGCTCGCGCGGCACAGTTCCTCACCCCGGTCGTGATCGACCTCGAGGCGCTCGTCGTCAACGGCAAGCAGGCCCACTGGCACACGCGCGGGGCGAACTTCATCGGCATCCACGAACTGCTGGACGAGGTCGTCGCGCACGCTCAGGAGTACGCCGACACCGCCGCCGAGCGCGTGGTCGCCCTCGGCCTGCCACTGGACTCGCGCATCTCCACGGTCGCGAAGAAGAACACCCTGCCCGAGCCGGCCGCCGGCTTCCAGAGCTGGGAGGACACCGTCGCCGAGGTCGTCGGCATGATCGACGCCGCTCTGGCCACCGTGCACGCGGCGATCACCGGCCTCGAAGGCGGCGACGTCTCCACCCAGGACGTCGCCGTCGAGATCGAGCGGGGCCTGACCAAGGACCGCTGGCTGCTCCAGGCGCACGTCTCCGCCTGAGTCCAGACCGCGCCGCACACTCAGCGACCTGGTCGAGTCGCCGGACTCCCGCTGAACAGCTGAGTCGGCGACTATGCGGAGGATTGTCCACTGCGTTCGGTGGACAATCCTCCGCATTGACAGCGGACGTTGATCGGGGAACGCGACATTATGTCGACTGAGCCACGTCGTCGCGGGAATCCCTCAATGGTGCGCCGCCTCTCCGGCCCCGAGGTCAGCGGTACGCGTCGCCAACCCACCGGCCGCCCGCACATGGATCGGGCGCAACTGGGATCCCAACTCCGCTCGGTCCGGCGACCCACCGATGAACCAGAGCACCGGCAGTATGCCCACGAAGAACCAGTTCGTAATCAATGATCTGGTCAGGCATCCCGCCCGATCGAGCAGCCATTCGCCAACCCGGCCGGCATACCTGTGATGCTCAACAGCCTTGCCCAGAACTCCCGCCACCACGAGCGCCACAACCACCCAACCGGCTACCGCCTTTACCTCGCCGCCAGCCTCTCCGTAGACGGACATGGCGAGCAAAGCAGTGGAAACGGCCCGTGTTCGATAGCTCTGGAAGCTTCCCAGCACCAGAAACAGGATCGACACGGCCAGTGCGACCGGCGCCAAAGCCGCAGTTCGCTCCACCACCCACATCGAAGCGACCTCGACCCAGCCTGTTGAGGGGACGCCGAGGAAACGAAGCATCGCCGTGAACACTGCGAGCGGTCGCACGCCTACGGCTGCGCCCCCAAGCGTCAGGAATGCCGCCCAACTGCATACAAGCCGATACAAGGTGTCGATCGGTGCCTGGCGCAAGGCGGACAGGGCAGACCAGATCTCAGACACAGGGCCTCCTCGGTGGAATCACAGATCACGGAGAAAGCTACAAGTTGCCTCCGATACGTATGTTGGTGGAGGCCGGGCTGGTCGGCGACGGGGTGCCGTAGCGCCCTACGCTACCGTTGTGGAGTCCCGTGGGTCAGACCCGGCAGGACAGCAGCCCGTCCGACGCGTGGTTCGGGCGCTGCTGCTCGGCCTCGGGTGCGCGCTGGGAGTGAACGCGGCCTGGCTGGCTTTCACCGCGAACCTGAACCTCGGCATGGCGCTGGTCGCGGTGGTCGCACTGGGGCTCATCGCGTGGGCTCTGTGGCATCAGCGGCTTCCGCGTCCGCTCCACATCACCGCGGCCGTCCTCTGCCTCGCCGTGATCGGCATGGCGGCCTTCCTGGCTGGCTACGGCACCCGCGACAACGCGCGTTTCGACGAGGACGCCGTGATCGTGCTGGGCGCCGCCGTCCACGGCAGTGAGCTGTCGAAGACCCTGATCCGGCGGCTAGACGTCGCCGTCGCCTACCACGAACGAAACCCGGGGGCACTGATCGTCGTCTCCGGCGGCCAGGGTCCACAGGAGGACCTGCCAGAGGCCGTCGCCATGCAGCAGTACCTAGTCAGCACCGGTATCCCCGCAGAGTCGGTGATCACCGAGGACCGTGCCACGTCGACCGAGGAGAACTTCGCGTTCTCCAGGGCCCTGCTCGACCGGCGACTTCCGTCCGGCTATCCGGTGGCCTTCGTCACCGACGAGTTCCACGTCTACCGCGCCGGACGGATCGCTGCCGCCGCCGGACTCGACGCGACCCACGTCAGCAGCCGCACACCCTGGTACTTCTGGCCGTCCAACTACCTGCGCGAGACCCTCGCGGTGGTCACGTCCTGGCTCAGCCAGACCAGTCCTTCGTGACGCCCTCCGGCTCGTTCCTCACCGGGCGGCTCCTCAGGGACCGTCTGGCGCTAGGTGAACAGGCAGAACGGGTGCCCCGCGGGATCGAACAGGACCCGCACGTCGTCCTGCGGCTGCTCCGCGGCGAGCGCCGCACCGCACGCCAGCGCCCACTCCGTGGCTGCTGACAGGTCGGCGACGTAGATGTCCAGGTGCTGGGTCGCCGTCTGGTGGCCTGCGACCGCCGGCCAGGTGGGGGCCGTCCAGTGGCGCTCGTACTCGAAGTTCACCCGCAGGTCGCCGGCCGCGATCTGTGCCCAGCCCGCGCTTGCCGGCTCGGACGGCTGCGCCGGCTCGGACGCGGTCACCTCCCCGTCCAGCAGGCGCGCGTAGAACTCGGCGAGTTCCCGCGGCGCGGGACACGAGATCGTGATCGACGTGAGCTGGAGGAACGGTCGCTCGCTGGCCATGCCCACGAGTCTGGTCCGCCCACGCCCCGAGCGCCAGCATCTACGATGGCCGGATGCCCCACCCGTCCAGCCTGCCGCCCGGCGTGTCCATCGAGGACTCCGGTCTCGACACCGGCTCGGCCTACGATCGCGGGGCCGCCCTCTACGACCGGCTGGTCTCCTCGCGGCTGTACAACCGTCTCGCCTGGGCCGCCGACCCGCGCGACTACGAGCAGTTCGCACAGGCTGCGGTCGACTCCGCCTCCGGCCCCCTCCTCGAGGTCGCCGCCGGCACCGCCATCGCTTCCGCGTCCGCCTACCGCGCCAGCAGCCGGCCCGTCGTGCTCACTGACCGCTCCGGGAGATGCTCGCCCACGCCGCCCGGCGACTGGCCACCGACGATGCCGTCCGGCCGGGCGTCCGGTTCGTCCAGGCGGACGCCTTCGATCTCCCGTTCGCCCCAGCCGGCTTCGACACGGTGCTGTGTCTCGGCTTCCTCCACCTCATCGACGACCCCGTGGATCTCGTCGCGCGGCTTCGCCGGCAGCTGCGCCCCGGAGGCCGGCTCTTCTGCAGCTCGCTGGTCGCCGCCACCCCCGTGGGATCCACCTATCTGAGGCTCCTGCACCGCGCCGGCGAGTCCGCTGCGCCGCGGACGGCCGACGAGCTGGCCGACCTGATCGGCACCACCGTCCGCAGTCGCGGCTGCATGGCCTACCTCGACCTGCCTGCCTGAACCGATCCCCGAGCCAACGGGTGGAGAGTCTGGGAGGATCTGCGCACTCGACTGTGAACGATCCGCCGTCCGCTGGCGAGCGGAGCATCGACGGTGCAGGTGCTCCCGACTCGTGCGACTGCCCTTCGTGACGCTCGCTGGCGCTCGCTCCTCAGGGACCGGCTTGGGGGCGGCCCGCTCCTCAGGGACTGATTTGGGAACGGGCTCGCTCCTCGCGGGCGGTTCAGGCGAGCTCGGCGTGCTCCACAACCTCCAGGCCGCCGTCGGGGTTCACGTCGAAGTGGACGGTGTCGCCGTCGGTCACCTCGCCGGAGAGGACCTTGCGCGCGAGTGCGTCCTCGATCGTGGTCTGCACCAGGCGCTTCAGCGGACGGGCGCCGTACACCGGGTCGAAGCCGGTGAGTGCCAGCCAGTCCTTGCCGGCCTGGGTGACCTCGACCGAGATCCGCCGATCGGCCAGCCGCTGGTTGAGCCGCCTCAGCTGGATGTCCACGATCCGGGTCAGTTCGTCCGTGCCGAGCGCGTCGAAGATCACGATCTCGTCCAGCCGGTTCAGGAACTCCGGCTTGAACGCCTGCCGCACGACAGCCATCACGGCCTCGCGCTTGGTGTCGGCGTTCAGGCTCGGATCGGCCATGTACTGCGAACCCAGGTTCGAGGTCATGATCAGGATCACGTTGCGGAAGTCCACCGTCCGGCCCTGGCCGTCGGTCAGCCGGCCGTCGTCCAGCACCTGCAGCAGGATGTTGAACACCTCGGGGTGCGCCTTCTCCACCTCATCGAGCAGGACAACGGAGTACGGCCGACGCCGCACCGCCTCGGTCAGCTGGCCGCCCTCCTCGTAGCCGATGTAGCCCGGGGGCGCGCCGACCAGCCGCGACACGGTGTGCTTCTCGCCGTACTCGCTCATGTCGATCCGCACCATCGCGTGCTCGTCGTCGAACAGGAAGTCCGCCAGGGACTTGGCCAGCTCGGTCTTGCCGACACCGGTCGGGCCGAGGAACAGGAACGAGCCGGTCGGCCGGTTCGGGTCGGAGATCCCGGCCCGCGAGCGACGGACGGCGTCCGCCACGGCCTCCACCGCCCGGCGCTGCCCGATCAGCCGCTCCCCGAGCCGGTCCTCCATCTGCAACAGCTTCTCGCTCTCGCCCTGCAGCATCTTGCCGACAGGGATGCCCGTCCAGGCCGACACCACCTCGGCGATGTCCGTCGCGGAGACCTCCTCGCTGACCATCGGCGTCGCGCTCTGCTCGGCCTCCGTGGCCTGATCGAGTTCCGCCTCCAGCGCGGGGATCTGCCCGTAGAGGATCTCGGACGCCTTCGTCAGGTCGCCCTCACGCTGCGCCCGCTCGGCGTCGATCCGCAGCCGGTCGATGCGCTCCTTCACCTCGCCGACGCGGTTCAGGCCCGACTTCTCGGCCTCCCAGCGTGCCTCGAGCCCGCGCAGCTCCTCCTTCGCGTCCGCCAGCTCGGCGGTCAGCCGGGCAAAGCGCTCGCGCGAACTCGGGTCCTCCTCCTTCTCCAGGGCGAAGGCCTGCATGGTCATCCGGTCGATGTCGCGGCGCAGCTGGTCGATCTCCTCCGGCGAGGAGTCGATCTCCATCCGCAGCCGGGACGCCGCCTCGTCGATCAGGTCGATCGCCTTGTCCGGCAGCTGCCGCGACGTGATGTAGCGGTTCGACAGCGTGGCCGCGGCGACCAACGCGGAATCGGTGATCCGCACCTTGTGGTGCGCCTCGTACCGCTGCCGCAGGCCGCGCAGGATCGCGATCGTGTCCTCCACAGAGGGCTCGCCGACGAACACCTGCTGGAAGCGCCGCTCCAGCGCGGGATCCTTCTCGATCCGCTCGCGGTACTCGTCCAGTGTGGTCGCGCCGATCATCCGCAGCTCGCCGCGGGCCAGCATCGGCTTGAGCATGTTGCCCGCGTCCATGGACGAGTCACCGGTCGCGCCGGCGCCCACCACGGTGTGCAGTTCGTCGATGAACGTGATGATCCTGCCCTCGGCGTCGCGGATCTCGTTGAGGACGGCCTTCAGCCGCTCCTCGAACTCGCCGCGGTACTTCGCGCCGGCCACCATCGAGGCCAGGTCGAGCGAGACCACGCGACGGTCCTTCAGCGAGTCGGGCACGTCACCGGCCACCACCCGCTGGGCGAGGCCCTCCACAACGGCGGTCTTGCCCACGCCGGGCTCGCCGATCAGCACCGGATTGTTCTTCGTGCGCCGGGCGAGCACCTGCACCACGCGGCGGATCTCGGCGTCCCGGCCGATCACCGGGTCGAGCTTGCCCTCCCGGGCGCGCGCGGTCAGGTCGACCGAGTACTTGTCCAGTGCGGACTCGGCGCCCTCGTCCTCGGGCGAGGTCACTCGCTTGTCGCCGCGGACCTCGGCGAACGCCTTGGTCAGCTTCTCGGTGGTCACGCCCAGGTCGTTGAGGATCTTCTTCGCATCGGTCTGGACGGCGGACAGCCCCAGCAGCAGGTGCTCGGTGGCCACGTAGGCGTCGCCCAGCTGCTGCGCGCGCGTCTCCGCGTCCGCCAGCACCCGGGCCAGCCCGCCGGACATCGACGGCTGGCTCACCGACGAGCCCTGGGCCGACGGCAGCTTGGTGATCGCACCGCGCGCGGCGGCGTCCACGACGTTGGGGTCGGCGCCCACCGCAGTCAGCAGCGGCGCGACGGTGTTGTTCGGCACTAGCAGCAGGGCATGCAGCAGGTGCACCGGCTCCGCGCTGGGGTTGCCGTTGGTGAGCGCTGTGCGGACGGCCGCCGACACCGCGTCCCGGCTCCGGGCGGTCAGCTTCTCGGTATCCATGTAGGTCGGTTTCTCCTTTGGGAAACAAAGTTGAGTTCACCAGACTCAACTAGTGTACCGCGAGGAGTATTCCGGCAGGGCGGGTCTGCCCTTCGTGACGGCCGCTCGTTCCTCGCGACCTCCTCAGGGAGCGGCACGTGAAGCCGCTCGTACCTCCACCGAAACCGCTCGTCGAGCTTGTCGAGACGCACCCGACCGGCTCGGCGTTACGCCAGGAAGCCGGCGCCCACGGTCCGGTTGGTCGCCTCGTCGACGAGGATCACCGCACCGGTGGTGCGGTTCTCCTCGTAGTCGTCCATGAACAGCGGACGCGAGCAGCGCAGCCGCACCCGGCCGATCTCGTTCAGCTCCAGGCCGGTGGCGCTCTCGTCACGGTGCAGCGTGTTGACGTCCACCCGGTACATCACCTCGCGCACCTTCGCCCGCGCCCACACGGTGGTGTGCTTTACCGCCAGCGTGCGGCCGGGGGTCAGCGCGGAGCTCTCGTCCATCCAGCACACCCGCAGGTCGAGGTCCTGGCGCGGCTCGGGCTGGTTGTGGGGCCGCACCAGCATGTCGCCGCGGCTGATGTCGATCTCCTCCGCGAGCCGCAGCACCACCGACATGGGCGGGTACGCCTCGTCCACCGGGCCGGTCGGAGTGTCGATCCCGCTCACCGCGGTGGCGAAACCGCTCGGCAGCGCCATCACCGGGTCGCCGACCTTGATCACCCCACTGGCCACCGTGCCCGCGTAGCCGCGGTAGTCCCGCGCCTTCGCCGACTGCGGCCGGATCACGTACTGGACGGGGAAGCGGACGTCGGTGAGGTTCCGGTCGCTGGCCACGTGCAGGTGCTCCAGGTGGTACAGCAGCGCCGGCCCGTCGTACCACGGCGTCCGCTCGCTGCGCTTCACCACGTTGTCGCCGACCAGCGCCGAGATCGGGATGAACGCCAGATCCCCCACCTTCAGCCGGCTCGCGAAGTCGGTGAACTCGTCGACGATCCGGTTGTAGACCTCCTCCGAGTAGTCGACGAGATCCATCTTGTTGATGCACACCACCAGGTGCTTCACCCCCAGCAGCGTGGCCAGGAAGGCGTGCCTGCGGCTCTGCTCGGTCAGGCCCTTGCGGGCGTCGACCAGGATCAGCGCCGCATCGGCAGTGGACGCCCCGGTGACCATGTTCCGCGTGTACTGCGGGTGGCCGGGGGTGTCGGCGATGATGAACTTGCGCTTCGGGGTCGCGAAGTAGCGGTAGGCCACGTCGATCGTGATGCCCTGCTCCCGCTCGGCCCGCAGACCGTCGGTGAGCAGCGCCAGGTCGACGTAGTCGTCGCCGCGGGACGTGCTCACCCGCTCGACGGCCTCGTACTGGTCGATGAAGATGGCCTTCGAGTCGTACAGCAGCCGGCCGATCAGCGTGCTCTTGCCGTCGTCCACGCTGCCGGCGGTGGCGAACCTCAGCAGGTCGGTCATCAGAAGTAGCCCTCCTTCTTGCGGTCCTCCATCGCGGCCTCGCTCACCCGGTCGTCACCGCGGGTGGCACCCCGCTCGGTGAGCCGGGCCGCGGCGATCTCCGCGACGACCGCCTCGTTGGTGTCCGCCTCGGACTCCACGGCGGCGGTCAGGTTGGCGTCTCCCATCGTGCGGTAGCGCACCTTTCGCCGGACGACCTCCTCGCCGTCGGCGGGCACGATGAACTCGTTCACCGCGTAGAGCATGCCGTCCCGCATCACCACGTCACGCTCCTGCGCGTAGTAGAGATTCGGCAGCGGCAGGTCCTCCTCGGCGATGTAGGCCCAGGTGTCCAGCTCTGTCCAGTTCGACAGCGGGAAAACCCGGATGCTCTCCCCGGAGTGCACCCGCCCGTTGTAGAGGTTCCACAGCTCCGGCCGCTGGTTCTTCGGGTCCCACTGGCCGAAGTCGTCGCGGAAGGAGAACACCCGCTCCTTCGCCCTGGCCTTCTCCTCGTCGCGCCGCGCGCCGCCGAACAGCGCGTCGAAGCGGTGCATCTCCGTCGCCTCCAGCAGCACCGGGGTCTGGATGCGGTTGCGGGAGCCGTTCGGCTCCTCCGTCACCAGGCCGCGCGCGATCGCGTCCGGCACCGAGGCGACCACCAGCTGGACCTCGAGCTGGTCGGTCCACCACTCGCGAAACGCGATCACCTCGGGGAAGTTCAGCCCGGTGTCGACGTGCATGAACGGAAACGGGATCCGCGCCGGCGCGAACGCCTTGCGGGCGAGAGCGCTCATCACCACCGAGTCCTTGCCGCCGGAGAAGAGCAGACAGGGACGCTGCATCTCGGCGGCCACCTCGCGGATGATGTGGATGCTCTCCGCCTCCAGCGCACGCAGTTGACTCAGCACATATCCGGTCATCGGTTCTCCTCGATCAGCGTCAGGACGGCGAGCATCCGGGGCGCGTCTTCTTGCCGGCAGACCACCAGGTCGGGCGGCCAGGGGCTTGGAATTGTCGCGGACGCGCACGGAGCCGTCCAGTCGGCGTGTCATTCACCGGCCTTTGGCGCGACCACACGGACGGCCGACCGTGCGGCCGACCCGAGGTGGTCGAGCACCTCGCGCGCATGCTGCCGGCGCCCCCGGGCCCGCCGCTGGGGGATCGGCTCGAAGTCGGGCGTGTGGCCCGTGGCCGCGGCGATGATGCCCACCGCGATCTCGACGGCGGCGTCCAGCGGCACCGACTGCGTGCCCTTGTGGTTCTCCCGCGGCGACGTCCGCACCTTCGCCGGCTCGAGCAGGTTCGCCAGGTCGCCGACCACGCGAACGCCGCAGGACACCAGCCCGTCCACGATCTCCCGCTGGTAGGCCTCGGCGGCGGCCGCCGCCCGTGGCGTCAGCCGCAGCCGCGGCTCGTCCGGCCCCGGACGACGGTGACTGAGCATGCGGTGCAGGCCACCGCGGACGAGCAGCCTCTCGTAGTCCTGCCAGGCCAGGCCGGCGTGACGCAGTTCCCCGTTGAGCCGGCGAACCAGCTCGATCTCGGGCGCGGACATGCTGCGGTTCGCCGCGCGGGAGGGGACCTCCGCCCCGGCGAGCAGGTCTCGTGGCAGCGCGAGCAGATCCTCGAACGCGTGCAGGACGAACGAGTGGTCCCGCTGGTCGGTGGCCACGACGGTGACCTGCTCGATGCCCACGACGTCCGCCCAGCGACGGACGAGTCCGGCGTGGTCGTGACGGCGGTGGAACATGATCTCCTCCCGCCGCTCCACCGGCACGGCCAGCATTCGCTTGACGTAGCCGTCGAAGCCGCTGGTGCCACCGGCCTTGTTGTACTCCTGCCAGATCGACGGCAGCATCCGGGTGAAGCTGCGCAGCGTGATCACCACATGAAGCCAATCGCCCAGCGCCCCGGCGAACCCGGCCACCTGCGCCGGGCTGGCCCCGGCCGCGTACTCGTGGCCGAACCACACCCGGCCGGGGTACGCGGCGATCTCCGCCACCAGGTCGGTCCAGGCCTTCAGCGGCGGAGGCCGGCCCGGCTCGTCCTCCTTCGCCCCGTTGTACCTGGCCTGCCTGCCGAGGAAGGACGCGATCGCCTCCCGTTGGCTGCGGGCGCGTCCGGGATAGAGGACCCCGTGCTCGAGCAGGCGCTCCCGTGACGCCGCCCCGGCGGCCTGCAGCGACGTGGTGCCCGTCTTCGCCGGCCCGATGTGGAACATCCTGGCCGCCGGCGGCAGCGGCGCCACCACGCGCGGCCGGGACGCGGCGTGCCGAGTCGGATCAGATGTCATAGCCGACCACCACCTCTGCGTCGCGGCCGCCCTCGCGCCGGGTGCGCGCCGGGGCGAGCCCCTGACCGCGTCTCGCCGCCCGCGCCTCCAGTTCCGCGACGACGAGCTCGACGGCCTCGTCCACCCCGGTCCGGGTGGTGTCGATGACCAGATCGGCGTCCCGTGGCTGCTCGTACGGCGAGTCGATCCCGGTGAAGTCCGGGATCCGCCCCGCGCGGGCCTGCGCGTACAGCCCCTTGCGGTCACGCCGCTCGCACTCCTCCAGCGGTGTCGAGACCCAGACTTCCAGGAAGTCCGCGCGCCGCTCCGCCATCCGGCGGGCCTCGGCCCGGCCGGCGGCGAAGGGTGCGATCAAGGCCGTGATCGCGATCCCGCCGTGGCCGGCCAGCAACGCGGCCACCCAGCTGACCCGCCGGACGTTCGCCGCGCGTCCGGCCTCGTCGAAGCCCAGCCCCGCGGACAGCAGCCGCCGCACATCGTCCCCGTCGAGCAGCGTGATCTCCCGGTCCGTGCGCTGTTCGAGGTCGTCGTGCAGCGCCTTCGCGATGGTCGACTTGCCGGAGCCCGACAGCCCGGTGAAGAACACCACCGTCCCGCCGCGGTGCGGCCGTCCCGCCCGATCCGGTCCGGCGGCGTCCCCCACGACCACGAAGTGCTTCGCCCCGTGGAACCTGGCCAACTCCGCCGAGCTGGGCAGCTGGGGCCACTCGAACGCGCCCCGGTCGTGTCGCGCGGGCCAGGGCACCCGGACGACCTGGTGCCGGCCGTGCGCCCGCCGCCCGACGAGGTCGGTGGTCTCCGCCAGCAGCCGCCGGCCCGCGCGCGTCCGACTGGCCAGGACGATCCAGACCACGTCCGCGCGCGGCGTCGTGAGCGCGTCCACCCGGACCAGATCGGCAGCGGACGGCCTGCCCCGCACGATCACGGCGAGATCGGCCGGACCGGTCTCGACGGGCTCCGTCGTGACGACCGGGCGAAGAGTGCGGACGGCGAGCAGGCCGGCCCGCAGGGTCCCCAGCAGCAGCGGTGTGGTCTCGACGTCCCGGACGACCACGGCCTGCGCGCTGCCCACGGCGGCCAGCACACCGTGGGTGAGCCGGAGCTCCGGAGCGATCAGCCCACGCTGCACGAGCTCGACGATGTCGAGGTCCACCGCCTCCGCTGTGAGCGCGGGCAGCCCGGCCAGTCCGGCCCAGTCCACGTCCTCGATCAAGGGATCACGCGTCACTCGCTGACCTCCATCTCCGCGGGCCTCGCCCGCGACGGCCTGGAGCCGCTGCTCCAGCTGTGGCGGCGGCGCAGGACCACATCGCCGGAGGTCACCGTGAGCGGATCGATCCGGAAGAGGAAGACGAGGATCGGGGTCATCAGCGCACCACCGCCCATGCCGGCGAGGCCGACGATGACACCGACGAGCAGGCCCGCCAGCGCAATCCCCGTATCCACCGCTCTCCCATTCCCTGTCCCGCAGAGCCCATCAACCGGAGCCTGAGAACAGCTGTGTGGAACCCATGGCCAACCTGTGGATCCCCGACCTGCCCGCGGCGATGGGCCCCATCAGAATACCGTGGGCCTCTCAGACAACGCTCAGCTTGCGGTGGCCACCGGCTCCCGGGCGACCGTCCGCACGCTGGTGGTTGCGGCCAGCCACGCCACGGCTCCGAACAGCAGGGACGCCACCACGGCGTAGGCCGCCCGGACGCCGACGCCGCCGGCACCGGCGAGCAACGCGAGCCCGAGGAGCACCTCGGCGAGCAGCAGGCCGAGGGCCGGCCACGCTCTCGTCCGGGTCGCGGCGGCGACGATGGCCAGCACGATCAGCACCGCCGCGCAGAGCGCGAGGCCGAGCCGCAGCCACTGCAGCACGGGCCAGCGGTCGGCGTCCAGCACGCCGAGCGGCCAGCCGAGGCAGCGGGTGAACGAGTCCGGCCCGGCCACGGCCAGCCCGAGCAGGTGCA
>NZ_JARKPQ010000284.1 GCF_029975155.1 Propionicimonas sp.
GAACTCGTTCGCCGTGAACCCGTGGCCGGTCAGCATCCGTAGGTGGTCGGGCAGCACGAAGGCGACAGCCGGGCCGTCGGGGTCACTGCGGAAGACGGTGGTCGCGGCGTAGCCGGCGGACTCCTCGCCCGGCGTGATCGCCAGGACCTCGTCGACCACACGCCGCTTGCGGACCGAGCCGTCGCGACCGCGCACGTACATGGACCGCAGCTGCACCACCATCGGATCCCACGGGGGACGGATCGGGGAGCTGCGGCTGGGACTATGTCGAGCTGGTCTTGTGCCCTGGGAGGCCCGCTCGGGCCCAGGAAGGGACACCGCCATGACCATCCGCACCTACGAGTCGTTGCCCACGGCCGCTGCCCGCATCGGGGTCAGCGTGAAGACCATCCGTCGCCGGATCGCCGAGGGGGTGCTCCCGGTGTATCGGTGCGGCCGCATCCTCAGGCTCGACCCGGAGGACGTCGACGCCATGTTCTGCCGTTACCCCAGTTGGTCATCCGCTTCGCGGGTCGCGACAGCGCTTCAGACCGCCCGG
The DNA here is from genome assembly GCF_029975155.1 of Propionicimonas sp. GTDB lineage: Bacteria > Actinomycetota > Actinomycetes > Propionibacteriales > Propionibacteriaceae > Propionicimonas. The sequence goes on from NZ_JARKPQ010000284.1 coordinate 539, forward strand.
CGTAGCTCTACATGAAGAGGCGGCTGAAGAATCTTCCTGCAGGCGCGAGTGGGAAGGGACTCCCCATGATCGCGAGATCGTGTGCATCCGCGAGACAGCCCCGACACCGACTCCGCCGATGGGCTCCGCCACCCGACCACAATCACTTGACTCGAGCGGAGGCCCGGCTCCGGCACAAAGCGCGGTGCAGTCATGCCCGATTGGGGGGTTGCATCGTGTTCGCTGGTCCGTTGTCGCATGCGACTGGCAGACTGGTCGCAAGGAAGCAACCGCGCTGAAGGAGACGTCGATGGCGTACACAGCCAACATGGCGGCCCTGCTTAGCGGTGCCAGCCAAAGCCAACTCCGCTACTGGCGCCAGTCACATAAGGGCGAAGCCCCGCTGCTCGTGCCGGAGCACGGCACGCGACCGCACGCGCTCTACTCGTACCGCGACGTGCTCGTCCTGCGCATGTTCGCCCGACTACGCGGTGAGGTGTCACTCCAGACGATCCGCAGAGCGGTGACCTGGATGGAGGAGCACCTGGCCGACGGGCAAGACCTGTCCGAGCGCACACTGCTTGCTGTGCCAGAAAAGAAGTCCATTGTGTACTTCTCCGAGGATGGTGAGTTCTTGGACGTGGGCAAGGCGCCGGGACAATACGGACACCAGGCGGTGATGCGCGATCTGTTCCGGCCGTTCACGAACCGTCGCGGTGATCTCGTGCCCGACCTGACGCACCCTGCCTCGGGGCTGCTGGTCGATCCCGATATCCGGGGCGGGGTGCCCGTTGTGGAAGGGACCCGCATCACATACAACCTCTTGGCCGGACTCGCGCGAGACGGTCTGGCTCTGGCCGAGATCCGTGAGTTCTACCCGGGAGTATCCGCGGAGGCGGTGAAGGGGGCCACGGAACTTGCCGGTCGCGTCGCATATGCCCACGCAGCGTGAAGGTACTCCTGGACGAAGACGTCCCTGAACCCCTTGTTCCGCTCCTCGGGCGCCTACTTCGCGGACACGACGTGCAGCATGTCCGCGACCTCAAGTGGAAGAGCAAGAAGGACCTCGACCTGTTCCCGGACGCGCGGAGAAAGGGCTTCGAGGCCATTCTGACCAACAACATCGGCCAGTTCAACGATCCGGAGGAGTGCAAGGCAATCCAGCGCTCCGGCCTGCACCACATCTCCTACCAGATCGACGACGGACTCGATGGGCTCGCCCGCGCCTCCGCATCCATCTGCGCTGCAATCAGACCCATTGTCGAAGCACTCGAACCTGTGAGCTCACAGCGGGCGGTCAAGATCACGGCCATCTCCGCACGGACCAAGCGCTTCATCGTCGCCAACCCGGCCACCGATCCGCCGAGCAAGTACTGGCCCTGACCCCCGAGACCGCAACGCCTATCCAGTCTCGACCATGAGAGCCCACAGGACCGAAAGCGGCTTGCTCTGTACCCATTCGAGTAGTCGCTGTAGAGGCGAGGTGGCGACGCGTCTAGACCTGGACACGTGAAGCCTTGCGAATGGGAACCCCTGCGGGCTTTGCGGGCCTCCGAGGCCGGGCCTTCTCCCTCATCGGGTCGAGGGGATGTTCAAAGGGCCGGCAGTCCTCCAGCACGTCCAAGTGGAGCTGGTAGACGTTACGTTGACGGGGCTCCCCCTGCGACTGATAGGTCTCACGATCGACAGTCAGCAAACCTCGGTCCCGCAGCTCCTCAGAAGCGCGGGTCCAGGTATCGTCGGAGAAACCATATTGTCGCTTGCGGATCCCGTCGGCCCACGCGCCGTTTGCTTTGCGCCCACCGGTCAGCTCCCTGAGGACTATGAAGATGGCGAGGGCGCGGCCAGACAGGGCAAGGAGCCATCCCTTCTTCCAGAGAGCGATGGGCAATGTGATGTAGGGGGCCTTCAGGTCGCCGTCGTTCCACTCCTCCCCGGACCCATCTGGGCGCAGGATCTTCATGGTCCGTGTGCGACCCGGCGGTGCCTCGATCGCGACGAGGTTGTGTTCACGGCTCGCGAGAACCTTGAGAGCGCTGTTGACACGCCGAGCGCCTACGCCGGGGGGATCGGGGAAGCCCAAGCACGCTGCGATGTCAGTCGCGGTTATCGGGACGTCGTGGGGCGCTGCCGTTGCCATCATCCGAATCAGGAGGTACACACGGAGCCGGCTCTCTCCTCCTTGCCCGCCACGCATCATCTTGGCCAATGGCGGGTCATCGCCACGGACGAAGCCGATGGGGAACCGGACCGACCTCGAACGTTGAGACTTGGTCACCGCCTTCTCCAGTCGCTGCACGGCCTCGGAGTTCACTTGGGGCACCACCTGGACCTCCTGTGTGACATTCACCCCTACGGGCTTGGCGGGGGCACATGAAGTGCCGGGGGTGCACGGGGGTGCTGGGGGTACTTGGTCCTTCTGTATAAATATAACTATATCCGCAAAAAGAGCACCCCTCGTGCCGCCACAAGAGTAGCACTCGCCCCGCACAACCAGCACCTCTCCCTACGCCAATGAAGCTCCTCTCAGACCGCTGCCGCAGTACCGGTGCGCCTGTTGCTCGTCGCCATCCCATAGAGGAAGCTCGCCTCAAGGCCCGAGCAAGGGCCGCAGGCAACGAGCAGCATTCGCCCCCAGGGGAGTGCACCAAGGAGGTGATGAATATGCGCGGAACGAAGTTCCGTCTCACGATCGAGTGGGACGGCCGGTCGCTCAAGATCGCGCTTGAGCCCTATTAGGTAGGGGGTGGACCCATTGACTTGCCGGTCCCCGGATCCACCCCCAATTCAAGCCCGACACCAGGGTTCGCGCAAGGCCGTCATCAGCATCCGCCGATGGCGGCCTTGCCACATGCTGAGCCAGGGTTGTCGGACCCGGAGCAATGCCAGCCTGATGCGCCCCACTGGTGGCCCGCGACTGCTGCCACTGCCACCAACGTGAACTCCATCGGCTCACCTGACGCGATGTTGCCACGAACACTCGACAGTCCGGTTGATCGCGCCCACCACTCGACTTTGCTTGTCAGCCGGATCGACCCGTCGCGAACGCTGACATGCGAGCGGCCAGCTGGGCGTCGCGTTCAGCGGCGACATGCTGGTAGCGCATGGCCATGTTCGGCGTGCTGTGCCCGATCCGGGCCTGGAGCTCCGCGAGGGTCGCGCCCAACTGCGCCGCCAGAGTCGCGCTCGTGTGACGCAGCCCATGGACCGTCAAGCCCGGCATGCCGATGGCCGCCTTGCCCTTGTTGTGGGCGACCCGCAGGACGCTGTCGTTGAGGGGCGAGTGTCCGTCGCCGGCCGGGAAGAGCAACGCATCCCGCTCCCGAGCGGGCTGGCGCGCCGCCCACTCCCTCAACGCCGGCAAGAGGTGTGGGGGGATTGACACGGACCTGACCCCTGCGTCCGTCTTGGGCGGACCGATCAGGAGCTGCCCGTTGAGTCGCACGACGGCCTGACGCACGTGGACCAGGCCGAGGTCCAGATCCAGGTCACGCACCCGAAGCCCGCGGACCTCGCCGGATCGCAGACCACACCACCCGGCAAGCAGGAGGGGCACCCGCCGCGCCTCGGGCACGGCAGCCAGGTAGCGGTTGAGCTGGTCGACCGTAAGCACCTCGATCTCACGCGCCCGCTCCTTCTGGGTGCCCGCCTTCACCCGGCAGGGGCTCACCTCCACGAGCCTCTCCTCGACGGCCTCCTTGAAGATCGACTTGAGCAGCCCGTAGGCGTTGGCCTGTTGGGTGGGCGTCGTCCGCATCCCGGCGTACCAGGCGGAGATCTCCGCGGGGGTGATCTCGCCCAAAGGCCGGCCGGAGCAGGCCGGGAGACTGGTCAACCGGAGCAGCTTCGCGTACAGCGCCGCCGTGCCGGGTCGAATCCGGCGGCGGACCACCACGGTAGCGGCGTACTCACCCAGCAGCAGGGGCGCCTCCTGAACCTCCCGGACCTGACGGGCCGGCGGCTCCCACTCGCCGCGGCTGATCATCCGTTCCTGGTCGACCAGCCACCCTTCGGCGTCGATCCGGGCGACGAAGGTGATCGGAGCGCTGTGCCGGCTGCCGTCGGGGCCGGTGTAGC
>NZ_JARKPQ010000020.1 GCF_029975155.1 Propionicimonas sp.
GTCGGCCTTGCGCTGAAACAGTGTGCCGAAGGCTCCGGCCAGCCCGGTCGCCGCCCCCTTGATCACCGTTCCTGCCTGCTCGGCCGCGGCGGCCGCGCGAGGCTGATCTGGGACTCCGTCGCCGTCGACGTCCACTGAACCTCGATCCGCCGACGCTCATTCGTAGGTGACGGTTTCGGCATTCTTGGAGGCGGCGTGACCGCGGTGCGGGGTGAGGGTGTGGAGTGTCCGCCGGTGTGCCCGGCTTTTCCACTGCAGGTTCCTGGTCGTGCCCGTTGGGCGGTTGGTCAACTCGTGGCGAGGATGGGTGGGCCGAGGGCGGCGGTGTACAGGGTGTCGAGTTCGTCCTGCCAGTGCCAGCGGCGGGGTAGGTGGAGCCGCCACCGTCGGGCCTGGTTCGCGATCCTGCCGGCCACCTGGATCAGGGTGCGGCGCACGGTCGCGGTGCGGGCCCTGCCCAGACTCGTGGACGCGAGTCGGGCAGCGGCCCGGGTCAGGTTGAACGCGATCGCAGCAAGGGCGAGCCAGGCGGCGTTCGCGGTGAACTTCCCCGACGGGGCGTGCGCCAGCGGCCCGTCCTTGAGGTCGGCGATGACCGCTTCGATGATCGCGTGATCACGGTGGGCGGCCTCAGCGTCCACCACCGCCAGGGTCGTGTTGGTGAAGACCGGGTGGTACCGGTAGCCGGGAAGGAGTTCCCCTTGGGTCTTCGCGGTGTGCGGGTTGAGGCGTTTGACGCGGCGGACGATCAGCCGGGCGGTGACGTGGTGGGCCTTGCGATGCGACGTGAACGCGGTGAACGGCACCTCGGCGACCTCAGCCTGTGAGATCCAGCGTTGCTCGGCCTGGTCGTAGATCGCGTCGCGGTAGCGGATCGTGGTCCACGCCGCCTCGTCGATGCCGGCGATGGCCCTGACGACGGCCTTGTTCATCCTTGCGGTGACCGAGAACCGGGCCCCACCCGCAGTGGCGGCGGCGATCACGTCGTGTCGGAAGTAGGCACTGTCAGCCCGGACCACCACCAGGCCAGGAGTGGTGGCCCGCCGCAGGGTGGCGAGGGTGTCGCCGATCAGGCGGGCGGCGCCGTGCCCGGAGTCGATGTTGCCCTTCCGCAACCTCGTGGCGGCGATCACCGGCGCGCTCAGCGGGGTCGACACGATCGCCAACTGGGCGTTCAACCCCTTCACCCGGCTGTACCCGTAGGCGGCACCCTGCTTGCGGTACCCGTGGGTTTCCCGGACGGTGTCGTCGACATCCACATAGGCGACATGTTCGGCGCCGGCCAGGATCGGCGACACCCTGGCCAACCTCACCAACAGGCGGGCAGCGACCGCATCCAACTGCCGGACGTGCCCGAACCGGTAGCCGCGCAGGTGGGTGCCCAGCGTGGTCGCTGACCGCAGGCCGGTGAACACCCGCCCCATCCCGCCGTGGCGGAGCACGTCCAGATCGCTGATCGAGTCCGCTCCGGCGATCATGCCCGCGACGATCGCCGGCACCTTGACCGAGGCGTTCGCGCCGGCCGGTCCGGGCACCGTGACGCGCTCATCGACCAGGTCGTGCAGGCCAACTCGTTCGGCCAGCGTCATCACCGCCGGCAACCCACCGAAAGCGATCAGGTTCGGGTCATCGAAAACCGGGTCAAGGCTGTGGCAGACTCGCACTACGAGTGCTCCTGTCAACGGGTCGAATTGAACTGTCGCAAGTCCTATTCTTCCTTGTCGCAGGAGCATTCGCCGTCACGGCACACCCATCACCCCGGCGGATCGAGGCTGAACGAAACGCCCCGGTGGCACGCTTAAGCTTCTTGTCACCGAAACGCTTTGCGGCAGCCGCACCCTCGGCACTTGTGGCACGCACCCTCTCCAGGACCTCACCGGCCGCCTGCTTCCACAGAACCGTCCGCCCGGTGGCCGGCGCCGGCCGGATCGAGGTGACGCCATGACGTCGTGGCTGGTGACCGGTGGGGCGGGCTACATCGGCTCTCACGTGGCCCGGGTGTTCGCCGAGCGGGGCATCGGCGTCGTCGTGGTGGAC
>NZ_JARKPQ010000299.1 GCF_029975155.1 Propionicimonas sp.
CGGGATGACAGAAAGCCCACAACGACCCACACCCGCCCCCAGAAACCGTCATCCCGGCGCACGCCGGGATCCCCGCACCAACCCCACAAAGCCGACCGCCAACAAATCCCGGGGCAAGCCCGGGATGACAGAAAGCCCACAACGACCCACACCCGCCCCCAGAAACCGTCATCCCGGCGCACGCCGGGATCCCCGCACCAACCCCACAAAGCCGACCGCCAACAAATCCCGGGGCAAGCCCGGGATGACAGAGAGGGGCGGGGCGCACCTCCTCGGAAACGTCAGGCCCGGGGCGACCGTTCCGACTGGGGCGGACGCGACGTGAGCTCGCCCGCCAGCCAGCTCTCGATCATCCTCCGGGCGATCGAGGTGTGCGGGGGCAGGGTCACCTCGCCGGACGCCATGGCCTCCCGCAGCCCGGGGACGGTGAACCAGCGCGCGAGTTCGATCTCGCCCTCGGCGGCCGTGACGTCGGTACGGGACGCGCGCGCCAGGAAGCCGACCATCAGCGACCGGGGGAACGGCCATGGCTGCGAGCCGAGGTAGGTGATGCCGGCGAGACCGAGGCCGACCTCCTCCGCCATCTCCCGGTGCACGGCCTGCTCCAGCGACTCCCCCATCTCCACGAAGCCGGCGAACACCGACACCCGACCCGGCGCCCAGCTGGGCTGGCGTCCGAGGAGCAGCCGTCCGTCCGGATCGAGGATCGCGACGATCACGGCCGGGTCGGTGCGGGGGTAGGACTCCCGGCCGCAGCCCGGGCACAGCCGGGACTGCCCGCCGGCGACCACCCGCGTGAGCGAGCCGCAACGGCCGCAGAAGCGCTCTCCGGCGTGCCAGGTGCCCAGACCTGCACCGGTGAAGGCCGCCTGCAGGTGCGGCGCCGGAAGCCCGTCCATGATCGAGCGCAGCGGGGTGAGCCCGTCCGCCCCGGCCCAGGTGGCGAACCAGGGCGTGCCGTCGACGAGACCGAGCAGGTAGTGCCGCTCCGCGTCGTAGTCGCCGCTGGTGGCCACGGGCGCCAGCGAGCCGTCAGGCGCGGCGGCGACGGCGGCCTCGCCGACCCGCAGCAGCAGGGCGGACTCCTCGGCCCACGCCGCCCGCACCCACTCGGGGTCGGTCCGCGCGAACTCGACCCGGTCGAGGGCACTGCCGAACAGCCAGTCACTCACTCCGACAGGCTAACCGAGCCCGGTGACCTCGCCAGCAGGGATTCCAGTCCCGCCCGGTCGGGCAGGCCCTGCGGACGCACCACCTCTGCGGTGTGCAGGTCGTAGAACACCGCGTCGACGTCGGTGACCGCCAGCCCGTGCAACTCCGCCCACGCCAGCCGGTAGCAGGCCAGCTGCAGCGGGTCGGAGTGGCGCGCGTTCCCGGTCTTCCAGTCCACCACCTGCGGCCGGCCGTCCGGACCCGTGAACACCGCGTCGATCCGGCCCCGGACCAGTCGGCCCGCCAGCACCAGCGTGAAGGGCGTCTCCACTGCGAGCGGCACGGCCGTCGCATACGGGCCCGCCTCGAATCCGGCCTGGAGCTTCTCGAACTCCGCGCCCGCGAGTTCCGCCTCGGGCTCGCCGTCCAGCAGCGGTGCCTGCGTGCGGAACCGGTGTTCCAGCCAGGAGTGGAAGCCGATGCCCCATCGCTGGGCCTCGCTGACCAGCCGCGGCATCGGCCGGCGCAGCTCGGCCGCGTAGCCGCCCGGGTCGCGGGCCAGCCGGCCCAGACCGGTCACGGACAGGTAGTCGGGCAGCCGCGCCGCGGTGCGTTCCCGGGCCGCCTCGCGCTCAATCGCGCACAGCGCCTCCACCCGGGTCCGCCAGCCGGCGACGAGATCGGCCTGGTCGAGGCTGAGCGAGCAGGCCGCGGGAGGCTCCTGGCCGTCGGACCGCCCGCGCATCCGGCGCACCTCGTCGGCGGCTGCCCTGCGCACCAGCCATGCCTCGGTGTCGCCGACCACGGGCCAGGCCGCCTGTGCGTCCGCGCCCAGCAGTGGGTTCTCGGCCGGCACGTCGGCGGCCAGCTGGACGGCCTGGGCGTGCTCGGCCAGCACGGTGAAGTACGCCGAGGCCGCCCGCGGCTTCTGCAGGCCCGGACCCCAGGTGTGGGTGCTGGCCTGCAGCAGCTGTCTGGCCCTGGTCACGGCGACGTAGGCGAGCCGGTCCTCGCCGCGCCGCTGCTGGTCGGTGAGCGCGGACGCGAAGTCGCCCATCGCCGCGTGGTCGACGGAACCCAGCTGCGGCAACGCATCGGCGTCCCCCCGCAGTGGGTACGGCAGCGTGGACGCACTGCGCAGCCAGTTCCCGGTGACCCGATCGGTCGGGAAAACGTCGGTGGCCAGTCCCGGCACGAAGACCACGTCCCACTCCAGACCCTTCGCCCGGTGGACGGTGAGGATCTTCACCGAGTCCGCGGCGGACACCACCGCCTGCTCCAGTCCGGTGCCGTACTCCCGTTCGGCGTCGAGGTACGCCAGCAGCCCGGCCAGCGAGGCATCGGCGTCGATGTCGGTGTAGTCGGCGACGGCCTGGACGAAAGTGGCCAGCGGTGCGCTGCCGCCCGCGTCCACCGCCTCGAGCTCGACCGCCAGGTCCAGGACCGCGATCACCCGCTGGACCAGTTCGGTGACCGCGTCGCCCGCGTGCCGGCGCAGCAGACCCAGCTCGGCGGTGAGTTCCGCGAACCGGCGGCGGGCGTCGGCGTGGTACGGCAGCGGGCCCGGGTCCCCTAGGGCCTCCAGCAGGCTCGGCACGGCGGCGGGATCGGTGCCGATCAGGGCTGCGTCGAGGCGGGGGGCTTCGTCAGGCTCAGCCATCGTCACTCGGCGGGCTGCGTCAAGGCGGGTCTCGACAGGCTCGACCAGCGGTTGGGGGGTGGGCTCGACCAGCGGTTGGGAGGTGGACTCGACCAGCGGTTGGGAGATGAACTCGACCAGCGGTTGAGTTGGCTCGGCCAGCGAGTGGGCAGCCTCCCCCTTCGCGGAGGACAGCTCTCGCGCGCGGCGACCGAGCAGGGCGAGGTCGGGGATGCCGATCGCCCAGCGGGGCGAGGTGAGCAAGCGCAGCAGCGACGGGTTGGCGGTCGCGTCGTCGAGCAGGGTGAGGGTGGCCACCACGTCGGCGATCGCGGGCAGCTCGAGCAGCCCGCCCAGCCCGACGATCTCCGCGGGGACGTCCCGCGCGGCGAGTTCGGCGTAGACGTCGGCCACCTGGCTGTTGCGCCGGGCCAGCACCGCGATGCTCAACCACGCCGGAACTCCGCCTGTCGCGTGCAGGGCTGCGATGCGGTCGGCGATCGCGGCGACCTCGTCCGGCCAGGTCGCGAACGAGGCCGCCTCCACCCGGCCGGGCGGGGTGCCCGGTGGCGCGACCAGGTCGAGGTCGAGACCATGCGCCACGAGAGCCGGCTCGGCCCGCACCGGCTCCGCGAGCCGGTTGGCGGCGTCCAGCACGAACTGGCCGCTGCGCCGGTTCACGGTCAGGGCGTAGCTGGTGGCCGGTTCGCCCGTCGCGGTGGGAAAGTGCCGCGCGAAGTCGAGGATGTTGCTGGCCGCCGCCCCCCGCCACCCGTAGATGGCCTGGCAGGGATCGCCCACCGCGGTCACCGGATGCCCCCGTCCCGAGGCCGGATCGGCGCCGGAGAACAGCCCGCGCAGCAGCGTGGCCTGAGCCGCGGACGTGTCCTGGTACTCGTCCAGCAGCACCACCGCGAACTCGTCCCGCAATGCCTTCGGCACCGCGGCCACCTCGGTCGCCAGCCGCGCGGCCGCCGCCATCTGGTCGGCGAACTCGACGTAGCCCAGTTCGGCCTTCACCTCCTCGTACCGCACCACCAGCGCGGCCAGCTCGAGTCGCTCGGCCATCGCCGCCTCCGCGGTCTGCACGGCGGCGTACGCCTGCCCGCGCGGGCTCCGTGGAGCCTGCTGCAGCGCCGTTTCGAAGGCCACGGCGTGGTCGGCGAGGTCGAGCGGATCGACGAGGTGGGAGCGCAGTTCGGAGGACAGCTCGAGCAGCCGCTGGGTCACCGAGGCCGGACGCAGCCGGGACAGGCGGGTGAGGCCGGGTGTATCGGCGACCACCCGGGCGGCCAGCCGGTAACGGGCCGCACCGGTGATCATCCGGGCGTCGCCCTCGAGACCGAGCATCAGCCCGTACTCGTTGACCAGCCGGCCGGCGAACGCGTCGTAGGTGAGGATCAGTTCCTCTCCGGCCTCGTGGTCCTCGGTCAGCACGCCGGCCTGGTGCAGGGCCCGGCGCACCCTCGCTGCGAGTTCTCCCGCTGCCTTACGGGTGAACGTCAGCCCCAGCACCTGCTCGGGACGCACCTGCCCGGACCCCACCAGCCACACCACCCGGGCAGCCATGACCGTGGTCTTGCCCGAGCCGGCGCCCGCGATGATCACGGCCGGCTCCAGCGGCGCGGTGATCGCCGACAGCTGCTGCTCGGAGAACGGAATGCCCAGCGCCGCGCTGAGCTGGCCGGGGTCGGTGAGTCTCATCGCAGCACCTGCTCACCGCGCCCGGACGCCGGGCAGCTGTTCGCGAACGCGCAACTGCGGCAGTGCGTACCCGGGGTGGCCGGGTACACCCCGTCCGCGACCACCCGTGCCGCCGTGGCGACCCGGTGGTGCACCCAGCTGGGGTACTTCTCCTCGTCGGGATCGGTGTACAGGTAGGGCGTGCCGACCAGGGACGACTGGCCGAACTCCCGGGGCAGGTCCTCGGGCCGGTCGGGCAGCCGCAGGTACACCGCCGCAGCCCCGGACGGCGTGGTGCGCCCCGGCGCCACGTCGTCGAAGCCACCGCCGGCCACGGCCAGCTGGTAGACGCCGAGCTGCTCCATGCCGGCGACCGCGGCCTTGGTGGGCGCGGAGCGGGAGGTCTTGAAGTCGACCACCCGCAGCCCGTCCGGCGTGGCCTCCAGCCAGTCCACCTTGCCGTCGAGGACCACGTCGAGGCCGTCGGCCTGCACGGTCAGCCGGAACGGCACCTCCACCCCGACGAGTTCGGCGTCGCGCACCTGTCGCCAGGCGAGGAAGCGGGCCAGGCCGAGCTCGACCTCCACCCGTTCGGTCGCGGAGAGCCAGGCCGCCTCGAACCGCAGCCGGTGCCACACGGCGTCGAGCTCGCCGCGGAGTTCGGCCAGGCCCCATCCCTCGTCGACCGCGCGCTGCACCAGCAGGTGGATCAGCGATCCGAGGGTCGCCGCCGTGCCCACCTCACCCTCGCCGCGGGCCTCGCGGGCGAGGAAGTAGCGACGCGGGCAGGTCAGCACGCTCGTCACCTGGCTGGGGCTCAGCCGCACCTGCGCCCCGGCCGGCAACGGCTCCGGCCGACTGCTCAACTCGCGGACCCCCCACCAGGTGGCCGGGTCGGCCGCCGGGGCGATCGGACGGCCGCTGTCGTCCGTCGCGTCGGCGAGCCGGGCCAGTTCGACCGCCGCCGCCGCCCGCACCTCGACCGGCACGGACGGGTCGGCCGCCCACCGCCGCAGTTCGGCGACCAGCCCGGGAATGGTGAGCGCGGTCCGGCCCCGGTCGGGCGCCTCGGCGGGGACACCCAGCTCGGCGAGGAACCGGGACGGGGCGTCCGCCTCGCCCTCCGTGCCGGCCGCCGCGGTGACGACCAGCCGCTCACGCGCCCGCGAGCAGGCCAGGTGGAACAACCGGCGTTCCCCGGCGAGCAGGTCGCGGTGATCGGTGGCCCCGACCAGGCCCTCGGAGGTGAGCGCGGCGGCGTCCAGCACGGTGCTGACCCGCCGGCCGACCGGCCACATGCCCTCCTGGACCCCGGCCACGACCACGAGGCTCCACTCCCGTCCCCGCGCCCGGTGCGCGGTGAGCACCTGCACGCCACGACCCCGCAGCCGCGACTCGCGCTCGTGGTCGGCCGGGATCTGCTGCGCGGCCAGTTCGGCGAGGAACGCGCGCACGCCGCCGCTACCGCCCCTGCGGTCGGCCTCCGCGGCACTCTCGAAGAAGGCGCACAGGGCGTCGAGGTCGGCGTCCGCCCGGCTGCCGGCCGCGCCCCCTGCGGCCGACTCGCGACGCAGCTGCTCGGGCCACTCCGTGCCCTGCCAGAGGGTCCAGGCGACGATGTCGACCGGGTCGCCGGCACCCACCCGTGCCCTCGCGTCGGCCAGCACCGTGAGCAGGGCCTGGAGCCGCCGCGTGTCGGGCGTCGGCGGCGCTGTCTCCAGCCAGGCGGGCTCGTTGACCGCGGCGGCCGCCTGTTCGGCCAGGGTCACCGGGAGCACCCCGCTGCGCCCCTGCCGCCACTGCCGGGCCAGCCGCCGCAGGGCGAGCGCGTCGAAGCCGCCCAGCGGCGAGGTGAGCAGCCGGGCCGCCTCGTCGGGAGCCACCCGGCCGGCGGCGGTGACCGCCAGCGCCAGCAGCAGCGGACGGACGGCCGGCGCCTGCGCGAGCGGGATCTCGTCGCCGGCGACCTCCACGGGCACCCCGGCGGCGGTCAGCGAGCGCACGATCGGCCCCAGTTGCCGCCGGCCGGACCGCACCAGCACCGCCATGTCGCCGTAGCGGATGCCGTCGACCACCCGCGCCCGCCGCAGCTCCGCCGCGATCGCCGCGGCCTGGTCGGCCTCACCGGCACAGGTGAGCACCCGCACGGTGCCGGCCTCCCGCTGACTCGTTCCGACCGCTGCAACAGCCGTACTGCCGGCCGGGCGCGGCAGCCGGGCCCGCACCCCGGCCACCGCCGCGGCGACACCCTCGCCGAACCGGTGGCTTCCGCTGAGCTCGACCCGCCGGGCGGAGCCGTCGGGCCGGGCGAAGACCCGCTCGAAGTCGGCCACGGCCCTCGGGTGCGCGCCCCGGAAGGTCGACACCACGCTGTCGGGGTCGGCGGCCGCCAGCACCGGACCCGCGCCCGCGAGCGTGGCCACCAGGCCGATCTGGGCCGGGTCGAGATCGGCGTAGTCGTCGACGAGCACCGCACCGATCTCACCGGTCACGGTCGCCAGGATCTCCGGATCGGTGAGCAGCAGCCGCACCCGGTGGACGAGTTCGGCGTAGTCGAGCACGCCCTCCGCATCGAGCACGTCGAGGTATTCGGCGAAGAAGTCGCCGAGCGCGGACCACTCCGGCCGTCCGGCCGCCTCGCCGAAGGCGACGAGGTCGCCGGGCTCCAGGCCCAGCTGGCGGGCACGGGCCAGCGCAGCGCGCACCTGGGCGGCGAATCCCCGGGTGCCGAGGGCGTGCCGGAGCGCGTCCGGCCAGACGCCGGGACCGGCGCCGGCCAGCAGCTCGCGCACCCGGAACTCCTGCTCGGGTGCCGCGAGCAGCCGCAGGTCCGCGCGGCCGGCGAACCGCTGCCACAGCGTGCGGCACAACGCGTGCACGGTGGTCACCGCCGGCTGCCAGGAGCCGTCCCCCAGTTCGGCAGCGACGACATTGCGCAGCGAACTCGCCGCCGTCCGGCTGCCGGCCAGCAGCAGCGGCGGCGGACCGGCCTGCCGGGACCGCCGCACCATGGCGTGGGCGAGCAGTGTCGTCTTGCCCGACCCCGGGCCGCCGAGCACCAGCAGCGGCCCCGCCCAGCTCGCCAGGACCGCCGCCTGCTGCTGGTCGGGCTGGGGCAGGACCCGGCCGGACTGGTTCGAACTGCTCACGGCGACCATGCAACCACCTGCCACCGACACCCGCCTATCCGGGCCGGCAACCGCACCCGGCTTGCAGGCGTCAAGGTGGACTGAGACCGTCGACAACGACGGTCTGGGTCCACTTTGTGGGAGCCGGACGCTCCGGTGCATCCAGCCCTCGTGCAGACGGGCCGCCCGGAGGTGCTCAAGCGGCAAGGTGACGGCCACCGGCCCTCGGCGGGAGTCCCGCTCAGGGTTGCCCCCGGCCGCTCCCCGAACCTGCGGCCGGGACGCGTCCCCTGAGCGGTTCCACCGTGGGTCCGGGCCGCTAGATTGGGGACCAACGCCCACGAGTCGAGAGGTCTGTGGAATGACCACACCCGCGCAGCCGTCCAGCCAGGGCCAGGCCGTCCAGCTGGCATCGCCCGACATGCTGAACCTCACCCCGCCCGCACCGCCCGCGGTGGTCACCGAGACCCAGGCGCCGGCCATGGCGCCCCAGGTCGAAGCCGCCCAGGTCCCGGTGCTGGACGCGAAGGTGAACGACTTCCTGACCGCCCTCAACTCGACCGAGGCGAACTCCCCCACCTTCTCCGCCCAGGCGGACGCGGTGCGCAGCATGGGCGACGCCGACATCCGCAAGGCGGCAGAGACGTCCAACCGGCTGCTGCAGACCCCCGTCCGGGCGATCGAGTCCGGCGGGCTCGCCGAGACCTCCAAGGTGGGCAAGACGCTGCTCGAACTGCGCCGCACCGTCGAGGACCTCGATCCCGCCCAGACGAAGGGCAGCAAGGGCTTCTTCTCCAAGCTGGGCTTCGGCAAGCAGGTCACCGACTACTTCCGCAAGTACCAGAGCTCCCAGGACCACCTCAACGGCATCCTGCACGCGCTGCGCTCCGGCCAGGACGAGCTGACCAAGGACAACGTCGCCCTGAACATGGAGAAGCAGAACCTCTGGACGGTGATGGGCCGGCTCAACCAGTACGTCTACATCGCCGAGCGGCTGGACGCGAAGCTCGCCGCCCAGATCGCCGAGCTCGAGCTGAGCGACCAGGAGAAGGCGAAAGCCCTGAACCAGGACGTGCTGTTCTACGTCCGTCAGAAGCACCAGGACCTGCTCACCCAGCTCGCGGTGTCGATCCAGAGCTATCTGGCGATCGACATCATCATCAAGAACAACGTCGAGCTGATCAAGGGCGTCGACCGGGCGTCCACCACGACCGTGTCCGCCCTGCGCACGGCCGTGATCGTGGCCCAGGCGCTGGGCAACCAGAAGCTGGTGCTCGACCAGATCACCGCGCTGAACACCACGACCTCCGAGATGATCCAGCGCACCTCCGAGATGCTGAAGGAGAACTCCGCGCAGATCCAGGAGCAGGCTGCGTCCTCGACGATCGGCATCGAGCAGCTGCAGGCCGCGTTCGCGAACATCTACTCCACGATGGACTCGATCGACCAGTTCAAGCTGAAGGCGCTCGACACCATGGCCGCGACCATCGGCACCCTGGAGACCGAGGTCGCCAAGAGCAAGGCCTACCTCGAGCGGGTCGCCCAGCAGGACACCCGCGCAGCCTCCCTGCCTGCGCTCTCGATCGACCGCTGAGGAACAGATGGGTTTCTGGGACCGGGTACTGGGACGCGAGGAGCCGCTCGAGCCCGAACAGGAGGAGCAGACGGCAGCCGCACCGACGGCCACCGACATCAGCTCCTCGCTGGACGGCGTCGAGCGGCTCGTCGCCGACCCGGTCGTGCCCGGCGTGGTCCGGGCGCGCGCGCTCGCGATCACGCGGACGGTGCGCAAGACCCTGCCCCGGCTCGACCTGCTCGGACTCGGCAGCTACGACTCCTACTCGGTGGTCGCCACGGCGACCGACTACCTTCCGGAGGCCATCGGCGCCTACCTGCGCCTCCCGCGCGACTGGGCCGACTCGCGTCCGGTCGAGGGCGGCAAGACCTCGCTGCTGCTCCTGGTCGACCAGCTCGACCTGCTCGCCGTCACGATGGACGCGATCTACGACGCCGCCAACACCACGGACGCCGCAGCCCTGGTCCGCCACGGCATGTTCCTCAAGGCCCGCTTCGGCCACGCCCAGGCCCCCGACCTGAACCTCGCCGTCCCCGCCGCCACCCGCAGCGTCTCGACGAGCTCGACGACCGATTCCTCGGCCGAACCGACGGTCGAGCCCGTCGAGACCTCCCAACCGCTGCCTGAGGAGCCGGGCGCCGGCGAGCCTCTTCCCCCAACGGTCCCTGAGGAGCGTCCGAGGAACGAGGACGCGTCACGAAGGGCCTCCGGAGGCAGCGCATCATGACCACCCCAACGCTCTCCGCCGCCCTCGCCGCCCTCGCCGCAGCGGCCACCGCAGCCGGCCTCGACCCCACCGCGGCAACGGAGGAAGGCCTGGTGCTCTCCGCCGCCGTCGCCGAGTCGAACCGCGGCGCGTTCGTCGACTGGTGCCGGGAGGCCGGCGTCCCGACCTCTGCCGAGGCGTTCATGGACGCGGCCGTCCGCGGCCGCCGCTACCGCGCCGCGCCGACGCCGCTGGCGAGCCAGGCCGCGGCCTCCGGGAACGCGAGGGCCGCCGGCTATGCCCACGCTCTGGCAGAGGTCTGCCATGCCGCCGCGACGCTCGGCGAGGCCGGCCCCGCGGCCCTCGGCGCAGCCAGCCTCGCCGCCGCCGCCCAGCTGCCGGGCACCGGCCGTTCCGCTCCGGCGACCCCGCCCGCCGCGGACGACGCCGCCCAGCGCGAGTTCGTCCGCCAGGCGCCCGCGATCCTCACCGACGTGCTGGCGCGCCTGCACGAGAGCCAGGATCGCCTGCTCGACGTCACCCGACTCGACCCCGCAGCCGGCGGTGCGTTCCCCGGCCTCGGCGGCGCGCCGTTCCCGACTCCGACCACTCAACCGCTCCCTGAGGAACCGGGGAACGAGCCGGCGTCACGAAGGACCGTCGCCGACGACACCCCCCAACCGCAGGTTGAGCCTGTCGAAACCCCGGCTCCCGAAGAACCCGACGAGCCCGAGAAGACCGTCGAGGAATGGCTGGCCGAGCTCGACGAGCTGATCGGCCTGGCCAGGGTGAAGACGGAGATCCACCGCCAGACCGCGATCCTGCGCGTGGACTCGCTGCGCACGAAGGCCGGCCTGAAGAGTCCGACGATGACGCGGCACCTGGTGTTCACCGGCAATCCCGGCACCGGCAAGACCACGGTCGCCCGGCTCGTGGCCGGCATCTACAAGGCGCTCGGCCTGCTCAGCAAGGGCCAGCTGGTCGAGGTCGACCGATCGGAGCTGGTCGCCGGCTACCTCGGCCAGACCGCGATCAAGACGGCCGAGGTGGCCGCGAAGGCCTACGGCGGCGTGCTGTTCATCGACGAGGCGTACGCGCTCAACGGCGACCAGTACGGCGAGGAGTCGATCAACACCCTGGTCAAGGAGATGGAGGACCACCGCGACGACCTCGTGGTGATCGTCGCCGGCTACACCGCGCCGATGGCGGAGTTCATCTCCAACAATCCGGGCCTGGCGAGCCGCTTCCGCACCACGATCGGGTTCGACGACTACACCGACGAGGAACTGCGGCAGATCTTCACCCAGATGGCCGCGAAGGCCGACTACGACCTCGGCGACGGCGTGCTGGACGAGTTCAACCGGCAGCTGGCCGACCAGAGGCGCGACGAGACCTTCGGCAACGGCCGCTACGCCCGCAACCTGCTGGAGGCCGCGATCGGGCGGCACGCCTGGCGCCTGCGCGAGATCGAGGAGCCCACCCTCGAGGAACTCCGCACCCTGCTGCCCGAGGATCTGCTCGACGAACACGCAACGTCCCCTGAGGAGACGCCCTCTGGAACGGTCCCTGAGGAGCCGAGCGCCAGCGAGACGTCACGAAGAGCACCCCACCTGAGCGACCTCACCCCGCCCGCCTCGGCCGCCCCGATCGAGCCCGTCGAGTTCCCCGCGCCGCCGACGGAGCCCTCATGACCCAGGTGACCGCATCCCCGGGGGTCGCGACAGCGGAGTTCCCGCCGCCGGTCCCGTCCCGCACCCCCCAACTGCTGCGCCGGCTGCAGGTCGTGGTCGCGCTCGCCGTCCTGATCGCGGGTGCGGTCAGCGTGTGGGTGATCAGCGATCTGCGCAATGACCTCGCCGCCGCGCCGAACCTCGCGCAGCAGTACGCGCGGCTGGGCCAGGTCCAGCACAGCCTGACCCGGGCCGCCGACCTCGCGGCCCGCAGCGTCGTTGCCGGGCAGAACCCGCAGGGAAGCGCCGCCGTCGCGGCGAACAAGGAGGTGGCAACGGCCAACGGGCTGCTGATCGCGGCCGCGAAGGACCGTCCACAGGACGCGGACGCACTCACCACGCTCAGCCGCGGGTTGCTCGACTACTCGGTGAACATCCACGCCGCCGCGGGCGCCAGCCGGGCGACGGCCCTGCCCCTGCTCGCGGACGCCGCCGACCAGCTCGACCACCTCACGAGCCAGATCGACACCCTCCAGAAGCAGCTCAGTACCGAGGCACAGGCGCGTCCCTGGAGCCAGGGCTCCCCCGCCGCCCTGCTGGTGGCGCTCGCCGTGATCGCGGGCATCGGCTGGGTCAGCTGGGTGCTGGCGCATCGCAGTCACCGGGTGCTGAACGTCGGCCTGGTCGCCGCCGCCGTCGCCGTGCTGGTGGTACTCGGCATGACCACCGCGGCGCAGGGTGCCGCCTCGGCGGCGTCCGACACCAGCCGGAACGTGCAGTTCACCCACGTCGTGAACGCGACGGCGGCCGTCACCGAGCTCGACACCGCGCAGCACGTGCTGACCACCGCCGTGCTCACTCAGGCCTGGACGACGTCCTCGGGTTCGGCCTATTCGAAGGCCTTCGACGCGGCCAGCGCCGCAGCCGACCGGGAGAGCCTCGCCGGGCTGAAGACCTTCGACCAGGCGAAGACGTCCCTGGCCACCCAGATGACCAAGGGTGACTGGACGGCGGCGTCTACGTCCCTGCTCAGCGGGGACGCCAAGGGCCTGAACGAGGCAGCGGACGCGTTCCGTGACCGCGCCGACGCCGTCGTGTCCTCCGCCACCGCCACGGCAGCGGACGAGCCGCAGAGCGCCCGCTCGGGCCTGATCCTGCAACTGGTGATCGCGATCGTCCTCGCCGTCGCCGGAGCCGCCCTCGGCGTGATCGGGATCGACCGACGGCTCAGGGAGTACCGATGAACACCCCACGCAGTTCTTCTCCTCCGCTGCGCTCCCCCGAACAACTCCGCGGGGAGGCCGCATGACCACCGTGTCCCCCGCCGCCCCCGGCCAGCTCGGCGTCGCCGCGCGGCCGGCCGACCTGCTCGCCTACCTGGGCCGGCTGGACGCCTGGCTGGGCGGGCGCCGCGCCGAACTCGACGCGCTGGACGAGCAGATCGTCTCCTCCGGTCGCCAGGCCGAACTCACTCAGGACATGGCCCTCGCCCTCGCCCTGTGGCAGGCGGCCAAGACCCGGCAGAACCTGCTGCTGGCCACCTGGGACTCCGGCCGGGTCGGCCAGCAGGAACTCGAGCGCCTCTCCGCCCTGATCTGGGGGCGGCTCGACACCGCAGGCAGCGAGGTGGCCCAGTTGCAGTCGATGTCGGTGTCGCTGCCGGAGGCCGGCCGCCTCTGCGACGCCCTGGTCGCACAACTGCGCACCCGCCTGGACACCGATCCCAACGCCGAGCAGCAGCAGATCCGGCTTCGGGACCTGCGTGCCCAGCTCGAGCGGATCCGCGATCAGGTGAAGCTCGAACCGCCGGCCCTCGCCCCCGCCGCACAGGCCAAGCTGGCCGTGCTGGTGACGCGCACCACGGAGCTCGCGGACAAGCGGACGCGGGGCGGCGACATCGGCGGGCTGCTGGGAACGCTGGAGATCGACGCCGCGCGGCTCGAGCGCGACCTGATCGTCGGCGCTGCCCAACGGCGGGAGGCCCGCGACCTGCTGACCAGGGCACGGGAGCAGCTCGCCGAAGCCTCCGCGCGCGAGCAGGCGGTCCGCTCGCTCGCCGCGCAGGTCGGCGCGTCGGTCTGGCCGGCGCCGGACGCCGTCCTGCCGAGCGTGGCAGGGCTGGGGCCGGTGCCCAACACGCGCACGGCGCTGGTGGGCTACGTCGACGGACTCACCCGGGTGGACGCCCAGCTCAACGACGCTCACGCGGCGCTCACCCGCGCTCTCGCCCAGCGGGATGCGGCGGCGTCACTGCTGGCGGCGCTGCAGGCGAAGGCGAACGGCCTGGGCCACGCCGCGGACGCCCATCTGCAGGAGATCGCCGCGGCGGCCACGAGCGCGCTGGCCGGGAGCCCGGTCGTGCTGCCGGTCGTGCAGCAACTGCTCAACGCGTTCTCCGCCCAGCTCGACTACCTGTCGGGGAGCCGGCGATGACGTGCGCGCAGCCGGGCTGCACCGGCACCATCGTCGACGGCTACTGCGACGTCTGCGGCATGCCCGGCAGCACCATGCCAGTGGGTCGGGGGGTGCCGGGCGGCCGGCCGTCCGTCCGGGCCACGGGCGCCTGCCGGCAGCCCGGCTGCCCCGGGCACATCGTGGACGGCTACTGCGACGTCTGCGGCGCGCCGGACGCCCCGCCGGAGTCCCCGTCCGCGCCGCTGTCGCCGGGCTCCTCGGTGACCAGGACCTCCATCCACCTCGGCTCGACGGCGCTCGGCTCGGCGCGGGCCACGTCCTTCGGTGGCCGGCCCAGGCGGCACACCAGCTCGGAACGGCTCACCACCGGCCGGATCGGGGCGGGCCTCACCCGCGTCCCGCCGGCCCCGGCGATCGACCCGAGCAAGGCCGTGCTGGCCAAGCCGGAGGTGCCGCTGGACGCCCGGGTCTGCGCGCGCTGCGGCGCCAAGGTCGGCCAGGGAGCGGAGAACGTGGCGTCCCGGTCGGAGGGCTTCTGCCCCTCCTGCGGGGCGCCGTACTCCTACACGGTGAAGCTGAAGTCCGGTGACGTGGTCGCCGGGCAGTACGAGGTCGTCGGCGCGCTGGCCCACGGCGGCATGGGCTGGATCTACCTGGCCAAGGACCGCAACGTCTCCGGCCGGTGGGTGGTGCTGAAGGGGCTGCTCAACTCCGGCGACCGGGACGCCGTCGCCGCCGCCATCGGCGAGCAGCGCTTCCTCGCCCGGGTGGAGCACCCGCAGATCGTCGAGATCTACAACTTCGTCACCCACGACAACGCCGGCTACATCGTGATGGAGTACGTGGGCGGTCGCTCGCTCAAGCAGCTGCTGAAACAGCGGATGACGGCCAATCACGGCGAGGCCGATCCGCTGCCGGTCGACCAGTCGCTGGCGTTCCTGATCGAGATCCTGCCGGCGCTGGGCTACCTGCACGAGCTGGGTCTGCTGTACTGCGACTTCAAGCCCGACAACGTGATCCAGGTCGGGGACTCGCTGAAGCTGATCGACCTCGGCGGCGTCCGGCACATCGGCGACGAGGACTCGGCGATCTACGGCACGGTCGGCTTCCAGGCACCGGAGGTGGCCACGCTCGGCCCGTCCGTCGCCTCCGACATCTTCACGGTCGGCCGGACGCTGATGGTGCTCAGCGCCGAAGTGCCCGGCTACCAGACAGAGTACGAGTCGCGGATCCCGCCCGCGGACGAGCTGCCGGCGTTCGCGGCGCACGACTCGCTGTACCGGCTGCTGCTCAAGGCCTGCGCGGCCGATCCGAACGACCGCTTCACGTCCGCGGAGGAGCTGCGTCTGCAGATGCTGGGCGTGCTCCGCGAGGTGGTCGCCGCGGCCACCCCCGGCGTCGCCACGACGGCCGCGTCCTCGGTCCTGTTCGAGGCCCCGACCGTCGCCAGCGAACGATACGGGCAGCGGCAGTTGCCCCGGCTGCGTCCGGACCCCTCGGACTCGCAGGCGGCGTGGCTGTCCCGGATCAGCGTGGAGGACCCGGTGCAGCGGCTCGCCGCTCTGTCCGCCCCGCCGTCGGTGTCACCGGAGGTGCTGCTCGCCCGGGGCCAGGCCGCGTTGGAGGCGAACAATCCCAAGCTGGTGGACGAGTGCGTGCGCACGCTGCTGACCAACGACCCCTGGGAGTGGCGGGCCGTCTGGCTGGCCGGCCTCGGGGCCCTGCAGGCACGGGACTACAAGACCGCCCAGAGTTCGTTCAACGCCGTCTACGGACAGGTGCCCGGTGAGCTCGCGCCGAAACTGGCCCTGGCTCTGGCGTGCGAGCTGGGCGGCGAGCTCGACATCGCCGAGGGCCTGTACCGCACCTGCGCGAGCACGGACGCGGCGTACGTCACCCCCGCCGCTTTCGGACTGGCCCGGGTGCGGGCGGCCCGCAACGACCTGCCGGGGTCGCTGGCCGCGCTCGAACTGGTGCCGAGCACGTCCCGCGGCTACCCCGAGTCGCAGCGGCTGAAGACACGGCACCTGGTCACGCTGGCCGCGGACGGCAACGGCATGAACGAGGCGTTCCAGGCGATCGCGCAGGCACGGCTCGAGCCGGAGACCGAGGCGCAGTACGAGGCGCTGCTGTACCGCAGGGCGCTGACGCTCGCCGGCAACGGCAACCTGCGGCTGGGCGGCGAGACCCTCACTCCCGCCATGCTCCGCGACCGGCTCGCCGGCGCCTACCGCGACCTCGGCCGTCTCGCCGACGACCCCGCCGTCCGCGCGGGCTACGTCGATGTCGCCAACTCCCTTCGTCCCTGGAGCCTGCTGTGACCGATTCCGAGTGGCCGACCATGCCCCAACCGGTCCCTGAGGAGCCGAGCACCACCCCCACCCCACCGCTCCCTGAGGAGCCGAGCGCCAGCGAGGCGTCACGAAGGGCTCCCGCCTGCCCCGACTGCGGCGCCCCGATCGACCCGGCCGCCTGGTACTGCGAGGCGTGCGGCAACCCCCTGATCCCCACGGCCCCGGCACCCGCGTCCGCGCAGCCTCCGTCCGCCGATGCGCCGTCCACCCAGACGCGCCGGCTGGGCGCCAGGGCGAGCCAGCTCACCTCCTGCCCCGTGTGCGGCGGCACGGTCGGCTCCGACGGCTACTGCCAGACGTGCGGCGCGAAGGCGCCAAGCGCTCGAGACCACTTCAGCGAGACGCCCTCCGAGTGGGTCGGCGGGGTGTGCGACCGCGGCGTCCAGCACCACCGCAACGAGGACGCGATGGCGCTGTGGGCCGAGGACGGGCGGGCGGTGCTGGTGGTGTGCGACGGGGTGTCGACCAGCATCGACTCCGACGTGGCCGCGATGGCCGCCGCGGAGAAGGCCCGCGACGTGCTGGCCGAACGGCTCGGCGCGACCGGACCGGACGACGCCGCGCTGGCCGAGGCACTGGTGGCCGCGACGGCAGAGGCCAACGCCGCCGTCGTCGCCACGACGGCCGCGGACAGCACGAACGCTGCGTCCGCGACGTTCGCCGCCGCGGTGGTGGTCGGCGACCGGGTCCACTACGCGAACCTGGGCGACTCCCGGGTGTACTTCATCGGCGCGACCCAGCAGCAGCTGCTGAGCGTGGACGACTCGATGGCCCAGGCGTTCATCGCCGAGGGCATGCCGCGGGAGGAGGCGGAGGCCCTGCCGCGGGCGCACGCGATCACGAAGTGGCTGGGACGGGACTCGCTCGACATCGTCCCCCGCACCGGCGTCCTCGCGGTCCCGGAACCGGGCTGGCTGGTGGTCTGCTCGGACGGACTGTGGAACTACGCGTCCGCCCCGGAGGAGTTGGCCGCCCAGGTGGCCACGGCCACCGCCGGCACCGACCCGACCTCCTCCGCCCAGCGCCTGGTCGCCTGGGCGAACGCCCAGGGCGGCCACGACAACATCACCGTCGCCCTGGCCCGCGTCCCGGCGCCCACCGCCGAGGCCTCGTCGCCTACTCTGGGAGCGGCAGTCCCCACCGAACCGAAGGAGCAGCCTGACCATGGCTGAGTTCACCTCCGCCGTCTACCAGAACGAGTTCCTGCCCGACGGCGGAACCGACGTCAACGCGATCGTCACGATCAGTTGCACGGGCGCGGGTGCGGCCGGCCGCACCGGCAGCGGGGACGCGGGCGAGATCGTCGTCGTGGACACCTCCGGTTCGATGGGGGTGGCGAACATGAACGCCGCCAAGCAGGCCGCGATGGTCGCCCTGGACAACATCCTCGACGGCACCTACTTCGCCGTCGTGGCGGGCAACCACAAGGCGTACCTCGCCTACCCGATGGTGCAGACCGGCGCCGGCATGGTCCGGATGGACGCGCGAACGCGGGCCGAGGCCCGGCGGGCGATCAGCTTCTTCCGGGCCGAGGGCGGCACCGCGATGGGCACGTGGCTGAACCTGTGCAAGGCGCTGTTCGCGTCCATCGGGAACCTCGCGCAGAAGCACGTGATCCTGCTCACCGACGGCGAGAACCACAACGAGACCGCCGCCCAGCTGGACGCGGCGATCGCCAATTGCGCCGGCGACTTCCAGGTGGACGCCCGCGGTGTCGGCGTCGACTGGAAGGTCGCCGAGATCCGCAAGATCGCCCAGGCGCTGCTGGGCACGGTCGACATCATCGGCGACCCCGGCCAGATGGGCGCGGTGTTCGCCGAGCTGATGCGCAGCTCGATGGCCCGCGGCGTGGCGAACGCGGACCTGCGGGTGTGGATCCCGCAGGGTGCCCAGGTGCTGTTCATCCGGCAGGTCTCCCCCACCGTCGAGGACCTCACCCATCGCGGCACGCCGGTGAACCAGCTCACGATGAGCTATCCGACCGGGGCGTGGGCCGACGAGGAGCGGGACTACCACATCTCCGTCCGGCTCGCCGCGAAGTCGGTCGGCCAGGAACAGCTCGCCGCGCGCGTGCAGCTGGCCGTCGGCCCCGAACTGCTCACGCAGGGGCTGGTGA
This sequence comes from Propionicimonas sp., assembly GCF_029975155.1. Classification (GTDB taxonomy): domain Bacteria; phylum Actinomycetota; class Actinomycetes; order Propionibacteriales; family Propionibacteriaceae; genus Propionicimonas. The sequence goes on from NZ_JARKPQ010000299.1 coordinate 18,440, forward strand.
AGGCCAAGTGGTCGTCCGACACGAACCTGACCGCGCAGATCAACCCGGAGGTGGCCCACTACACCGGCCAGGCCGAGCTCGCGCAGGTCATCCAGGAGGGCCTCGCCGCCAAGGCCGTGGGTGACGAGGCGACCGCGACCACCAAGCTGGGACGCGCGGTGCAGCTCGCCACCGAGAGCGGTAATGCCGAGGCCACGGCCAAGCTGCGGAAGGTCGTCGACATCGCCGACGCGCGGACGGGTACGGTGAGGTTGAAGAAGGCTGTGGACAAGGTGGACGAGATGGCCCTGGACACGGCATCCACCAAGACCACGAGGATCAGGGGCTGACATGCCGATCTGCCCGGCCGGGCACCAGACGAACGCCACGGACTTCTGCGACACCTGTGGCCTGCCGATCGCGCCCGGGGACGCGGCCGTCGCACCCGCCCCGATCCCGGCCCCGGTCGGCGGCCCGGTGATCTGCCCGCACTGCCAGACCCCGAACGTCGCGGACGCCCTCTTCTGCGAAGCCTGCGGCTACGACTTCACCACCGGCTCCCTGCCCATCCCGGACGTCGGGGCCGCCCCCGAACCGTTGGTCGAGCCTGTCGAGACCACCCCCGAGCCGGAACCGTTGGTCGAGCCTGTCGAGACCACCCCCGAGCCCGCCGCGGAGCCGCCCCCCGAGCAGCCGAGCACCACTCCACCACCGCTCCCTGAGGAGCCGAGCGCCAGCGAGGCGTCACGAAGGGCCCCCCAGAGCCCCGCCGAGCCTCCCGCCCGTCCCCAGGTCGAGTGGGTGGCCGAGCTCTGGATCGACCCAGACTGGTACGCAGCCCAGGGCTCGTCCGACCCGCTGCCCTCCCCCGGCCTGCCCGACATCGTGCCGCTGGTGAAGCCGAGCAACCTCATCGGGCGCGTGTCCCACAGCCGGGGCATCTTCCCCGATGTGGACTGCGAGCTCGACTCCGGCTGCAGCCGCCGCCACGCCATGCTCACCACCGACGGCACCCGCTGGTGGATCGAGGACCTCGACTCCGCGAACGGCACCTTCGTCGGCGCCGCCGCCGGCCCCCTGCCCGCGATGCCGATCCCGCAGGGACGGGTCGAGCTCACCGCCGGCCAGCGCATCTACGTCGGCGCCTGGACCCGGATCGTCGTCCGCCGCGCCACCGAGGACGAGCAGGAAGCCCTCGCCAGCTGACCTGAACGGAAAGGAACCCGTCCCCTTTCCGTTCAGTCCTGTGAACGAAAAGGGGACGGGTCCCTTTCCGTTCAGGGACGGTTCCTCACTCGGTCCAGCTTCAGCACGTCGGCCGGCTGCCGCTCCGTCCGCTCTCGGCGTACGCACGCCCGTCCGGCCCGATCCCGCTGGTAGCTTGGCGACCGGAACCAGCACAGGAGGAACGGTGGAGATCAAGATCGGCATTCAGCACGTCACCCGCGAGCTGACGGTGGAGACCGAGGCCACCGCGGCCGAGGTCGAGGCGGACCTGCGCAAGGCCCTCAGCGACGGCACTCTGATCGCGCTCACCGACGAGAAGGGACGCAAGGTGCTCGTCCCCGCGGACAAGGTCGCCTACATCGATCTCGGCCAGGAGAAGACCCGGCCGGTGGGCTTCGGCGCCCTCTGAGCTCGCCGGGCCGTTGCCCGCCGGAGCCGTCCACTGTTAGCGTTGCCGAGGCGCAGTTGCGCCCCCGCTGGAAGGAGGTCGTGAGATGTCACCCACTGTCCGTGGGCTGAACGTGTTCGCCCGTCCAGCTGAGGCCCCCGCCGCCTGATCCGACGTCGGGGCCTCCTCCTCCAGGAGAATCCCGTTGTCAGATCCGTCCATCCGTCCCGTCGACTGGGACACCCTCACTTTCCATGCCCTCAACGAGGAGCTCGACGTCGTCCAGCGCTGGTCGACGTGGGGCTCGGTCGAACGATCCGCTCGCGGACCGCAGCCGTGGCCCGGCTGGCTGGTCACCTCCGCCGCGGCCCTCGACACCGACCTCGGCGTGCTCAAGACCGGCAAGGAGGCCGACGTCGTGCTGGTGGAGCGCGCCGTCCCCGACGATCCGGAGCAGGCCTGCCTGCTCGCGGCCAAGCGCTACCGCGACACCGACCACCGGCTGTTCCACCGCGACGCGGCCTACACCGAGGGCCGGCGGATCCGGAACAGCCGCGACGGCCGCGCGATGTCCGGCAAGACCGCCCACGGACGCGCCGTCGCCGCCGGACTGTGGGCGCGCTCGGAGTGGACGGCCCTCAACCAGCTCTTCGCCGCGGGCGTGCCGGTGCCGTATCCCGTGCAGCTGGACGGCAGCGAGATCCTGATGGAGTTCGTCGGGGACGGCGACGCCGCCGCGCCGCGGCTGCAGCAGGTCCGTCCCGCGCCGGCGCAGCTGGCGGCGCTGTTCGACCAGCTGCTCGCCGCCCTGCGGGCGATGACCGGGCTCGGCATCGTCCACGGCGACCTCAGCCCGTTCAACACGCTGGTCACGGGTCTGGACGGCACCGCGCCGCGCCTGGTGGTCATCGACGTCCCGCAGGTGGTCGACCTGGTGGCCAACCCGAACGCCGTGGAGTTCCTGCACCGCGACTGCACGAACATGGCCGAGTGGTTCAGCGGACGGGGCCTGCCGGTCGACGCCGACGTCCTGCTCGCCGACCTGCTGGCCCACGCCTGGTGACACCAGTGCTCCCCGAGCCTGACGAACGGTTCCCTGAGCCTGACGAAGGGCGATGCGCAGGGTTCAACCGGCGGAAGCGGGAAGGCACGCTACACTGACCCTCGGCGCACACCACCGTGCGCGCCTGCCTTGAGCGGCCCACTCGCGCCGCCGGCGGGTTCCGCTACTCAGCCGACCGGCTGCAGTGACAGATAAGGCATGACCCTGACCGACATCAACGACCACCTGCCCCAGGCCGACGCCGAGCACACCTTCGCCGACCTCGGCGTCATCCCCGAGATCACCGAGGCGCTGGAGAAGCTGGGCATCGTCAACCCGTTCCCGATCCAGTCGCTGGCGATCCCGATCGCGATCGCCGGCACCGACATGATCGGCCAGGCCCGGACCGGCACCGGCAAGACGCTGGCCTTCGGGGTGAGCCTGCTGCAGCGCATCGCCGTCCCGACCGACCCGGCCTACGCCGAGCTGAAGGCGCCGGGCCTGCCCCAGGCGCTGGTGATGTGCCCCACCCGCGAGTTGGCCCTGCAGGTGGCCCGCGACCTCGCGGACGCCTCCACCGTGCGCCGGGCCCGGGTGCTCACCGTCTACGGCGGTGTGGGCTACGAGACCCAGCTCGACACCCTCGCCGCCGGCGTGGACGTCGTGGTGGGTACGCCCGGTCGCCTGCTCGACCTGGTCAACCGCCGGTCGCTGGACCTGTCCCAGGTCAGGGTGCTGGTGCTGGACGAGGCGGACGAGATGCTCGACCTCGGCTTCCTCCCGGACGTCGAGCGGCTGATCAGCAAGACTCCGGCGTCCCGGCAGACGCTGCTGTTCAGTGCCACCATGCCGGCCGCCATCGTGGCGTTGGCCCGGATGCACCTGAACCAGCCGGTGAACGTGCGCGCCGAGGCCCACGACTCGCAGCTGACCGTTCCCGACACCACCCAGTTCGTCTACCAGGCGCACGACCTGGACAAGCCGGAGATCGTCGGCCGCATCCTGCAGTCCCCGACCTGCACCCGGACGATGATCTTCACCCGCACCAAGCGCGCCGCCCAGCGGCTCGCGGACGAGCTGGTCGATCGCGGCTTCAAGGCGACCTCGATCCACGGCGACCTCAACCAGGTGGCCAGGGAGAAGGCGCTGAAGAAGTTCCGGGAGGGCAAGGTCTCGGTGCTGGTGGCCACGGACGTCGCCGCCCGCGGCATCGACATCACCGATGTCAGCCACGTGATCAACTACGAGTGCCCCGACTCCGAGATGACCTACGTGCACCGGATCGGCCGGACGGGCCGCGCCGGCGCGAAGGGCACGGCGGTGACGCTGGTCGACTGGGCGGACATCACCCGCTGGAAGGTGATCAACCGTGCCCTCGACCTGCACTTCCCCGAGCTGCTCGAGACGTACTCGACGTCTGCGCACCTGTACGAGGACCTGGAGATCCCCGAGGGCACGAGGGGACGGCTGGTCGACGCCGCCCCGCGCGAGCCTCGTCACAAGGACTCCGACGGCCACCACAAGGACGGTCATCACAAGGACCGGCACAAGGATCGTCCCAAGCGCGAGCGCAGCCGTCGCCGCCTGCGCAACGGCGAGCCGGTCGAGGGTGCTGCCGAGGCGCCCGAGTCGGCGCCGGCCGAGTCAGCGCCGGCCGAGTCGGCTGACGCCGGTGAGGCCAGGCCCGCCCGCAACCGCCGTCGTCGCCGCCGTTCCACCGGCTCAGCCGATCAGGCACCCACGGAGTAGGCCGCGCCCCACCGGGCGGCCCCCTTCGTGACACCTCGCTCGCTGCGCTCACGAGCCTCCTCAGGGAGCGCTTTCTGAGACGGGTTCCGAAGCGTCAGTAGACCATGTTCATGGCCGCGCGCACCTCGGCGAGGGTGGCGTCGCCCACCTCGTTGGCGCGGGCATTGCCCTTGCGGAGCACGTCCAGCAGGTAGCCGGGGTCGGCGGCCAGCTCCGTCCGCCTCGCGCGGATCGGGGCGAAGAACTCGTTCACGGTCTCGGTGACGAGCTTCTTCAGCCCGCCGCCGCCGGCGTTGCCGACCTCTGCGGCCACGTCCAACGGGTCGCGTCCCGTGCACAGGGCGGCCAGCATCACCAGGTTCGACACCTCGGGACGGTACTCCGGGTCATAGGTGATGAAGCGGTCGGAATCAGTGACCGCCCGCTTGATCAGCTTGGCGGTGGTGTCGGCGTCCATGCCGATCTCGATCACGTTCCCCTTGGACTTGCTCATCTTCGTGCCGTCCAGTCCCAGCACCGTGGACGCCGTCGACAGCAGCGCCTCGGCCTGCGGGAAGACCGGACGGGAAGGATCGACGCGCCCGTAGCGCTCGTCGAAACGCCGGGCGACCACGCGAGTCTGCTCCAGGTGCGGCAACTGGTCCTTCCCCACCGGCACGAGGTTGGCCTTGCAGAACAGGATGTCCGCGGCCTGGTGGACCGGGTAGGTGAGCAGCAGTCCTGACATCGGCCGGTCGCCGGTCGCGTCGAGCTCAGCCTTCACGGTCGGGTTGCGGCGCAGCTCCGAGTCGGTCACCAGCGACAGGAACGGCAGCAGCAGCTGGTTCAGCGACGGCACCGCGGAGTGCGCGTAGATCGTCGTGCGCGACGGATCGAGCCCGATCGCCAGGTAGTCGGCCATCATGCCCAGCACCCGCTCGCGGATCGGGCCGGTGCCGTCCCGGTCGGTGATCACCTGGTAGTCGGCGACGAGGATGTAGGTCTCCACGCCGGCGTCCTGCAGCCGCACCCGGTTCGCCAGCGAGCCGAAGTAGTGGCCCAGGTGCAGGTTCCCGGTCGGCCGGTCGCCGGTCATCACCCGGAAGCCGGACGGGTCCTTCGCGATCTGCGCCTCGATCTCCGCGCTGCGGACCTCCGTGCGCCGCAGGGAGGCGTCCGAGGTGGAAAGTGCCAGATCTTCCCCGGCATCCCGGGCCTGGTCGGTCATTGCTTGCACTGCCTCCGCGATCGATTCTGAACCGACTGGTGACTCTACACCGGCCCGACCCATCTGCCCTTGTCGTGATCCAGCCACGCGACCCCGGGATTGTGACGGGTGGTGCGATTGGGACAGCTCAACTGGCCAGATCGCGACACGGGCCCGAGATGGCGCCGACGGATGCCGGCTGTCGCGATCTGGCCACGCTGCCTTGCACTCGCGTCACATGGGTCACAGCTGGGACGCAGAGCGGCCACATCGCGACACCGCTACAGCTGGCCGCCTCGCACACTGACCCGGGTGTCGATCTCGGCCAGCACGTCCGCGGCCGTGGTGTTGCAGCCGAGGTCGTGGTCGATCTTGCCGGTGCCGTGGTAGTCCGACGACCCGGTGGCCAGCAGGGCCAGTCCGTCCGCGAGTTCGCGAAGCTCGGTCCGCGTCGCGGCGTCGTGGTCCTGGTGGTCGACCTCCACTCCGTCCAGCCGGCCGGAGGCGGCGAGCTCCGCCAGCAGGGACGGCGGCAGCTGGTCGCGGCTCACCCGTCCCCATGGGTGCGCGATCACCGCCACTCCGCCCGCGGCCCGGATCAGGTCCAGGCCGAGCTCCAGCGGGGTGGAGTACCGCGTCACGAACATCGGTCCGTCGTCGGCGAGGTAGCGGTCGAACGCCTCTCTGCGGTCGGCGACGTAGCCCTTGGCGACCATCGCGTCCGCGATGTGCGGACGGCCGACCGACGGGCTGTCGCCGGCGATGTCGGCCAGTACGTCGTCGATCGGCATTCCGGCTTCGGCGAGCTTCGCCAGCATCGCCGGGATCCGTCCGCTGCGGCCGAGCCGGATCCTGGCCAGCTCCGTGGCCAGCGCGGCGTCGTCCGTCCGGCAGCCGTAGCCCAGCAGATGGACGGACGTCCCGTCGTGCTCGGCCGAGATCTCGATCCCCCGCAACACGCGGACGCCCAACCGGTGGCCGACCGCCACCGCCTCGTCCAGTCCGTCGAAGGTGTCGTGGTCACTCAGCGCCACGACGTCGAGACCGGCCGCGGCGGCGGCCGCGACCAGCTCCGCGGGCGCGTCTGTGCCGTCGGAGACCGAGCTGTGCGTGTGCAGGTCGATGCGCATAGGGATCATCCTGCCCTGACCCGCGGCCATCCCCACTCATCCCCCACCGCAAGGTGGACCGTAACCGTCGATGACGACGGTCACGGTCCACCTTGACGGGAGTCGGCGCGGAGGGCCCAGGACGCCGACCCGGTGTCGGCCGCTACTTCTTCAGGGCGTCGAGCGCGGCCTGCGCGTTGGCCTTCGTGTAGACGTCGTTGGGCACGATCGTCTCCGCCTCAACCGTCTTGCCCTCGAGCAGATCGGCCGCGGCGTCGGCGGCCAGAGTGCCCTGCTGGGCCGTGCCCTGGCCGATGGTGGCGGCGAGCTTGCCGTCGAGAACCGCCTGAAGCCCTTCGGAGGTCGCATCGACGCCGTAGATCTTGATCTTGCCGGTGAGCTTCTTGTCCGAAACGGCCTTCGCCGCACCGACCGCCATGCCGTCGTTCTGCGAGATGATCGCGTCGATGTTCTTGCCTGAGTTCAACCAGTTCTCCACCAGCGAGAGCGCCGGCTCGGTCTCCCAGTTCGCGGCGTCCTGGAACACGACCTTGAAGCCGGCGTTCGCGTCGATCACCTTCTGGAAGCCCTCCGAGCGCCCGACCTGCCCGTCGGAACCCATCGGGCCGAGCAGCAACGCCAGGTCGCCCTTCCCGCCGAGGTCAGCGCTGGCCTGGTCCATCACGGCCTTGCCGGTCGCGACATTATCGGCGCCCACATAGGCGTTCGCCGCGCTCGGATCGGAGATCTTCTGGTTGACGATGACGACCTTGACGCCGGCGGCCTTCGCCGCCCGCACGGCCGGCACGATCCCGTCGACGGACACCGGCTCGATCACGATCGCTCCGACACCCAGGCTCACGGCCTGCTCGATCTGGGTCTGCTGCTTCGCCGCGTCCTGTGCGGCGTCATAGACCTTGTACTGGTAGCCCCGGGCGGCGACCTGCGCCTCGACCGCACTGGACAGGGTGATCGTGAACTCGTTGCTCATGTGGGTCATGAACAGCGAGATTGACTTGGTGTCCCGCGCAGGCCCCGATGCCGTGCCGGCAGGCTGCGCGGACGTTGCCGGGGTGCATCCCGCCGCGAGGGCGATCACCGCGGTCGTCGCGACACCGATGAACAGTTTTCGCATTCTTCTCTCCTTTGAGTTGGATTAGGCAGACACGGCCTTCTTGCCGCGCAAGTCGAAATAGACGGCGAACGCGATGATCGCGCCCTTGATGATGGCTTGGTAGTTGCTGTTCACACCCAGGATGTCGAGGCCGCTCGAGATCACCGCAATCAGCAGTGCTCCGATCATTGGGCCATACCACTTACCGGAGCCGCCGGACATCGATACACCACCGATGACCACGGCGGCGATCGCATCCAGTTCGTAGCCGTTGCCCGCGGTCGGGGACCCCTGCATCGTCCGGGAGGCGACGAGCAGACCGGCCAATCCGGCCAGAACACCCGAGATGGTGTAGACACTGAGGAGGTAGCGCTTTGTCCGGATACCCGAGACCGTGGCTGCCGCGATGTTGCCACCGAGTCCGTAGATACGCCGTCCGTACACGGTCCTGGTGAGGACGAAGCCGGAGACCGCAACCGTGATCAGGAAGTAGGGAACCAGGACCGGCACGCCGAGGACGAAGCTCGACGCGATGTTCTCGAAGTCCGGAGGCAAGCCGTAGATCGGCGAACCACCCGACACGATGAGGGCGAAGCCGCGGACGGCTGTCATCGTCGCCAGCGTGATGATGAACGCGGGCAGCCCCGCGTAGGCGACACCGACGCCGTTGATGAGCCCCACGAGGGCGCCTGCCGCGAGCGCGGCCAGCATCGCCACGAACAGCGGCACACCCGACGCCTTGGCCGTGATCGCCGCGACCACGCCGGAGAAGGCCACCACGGCACCGGGCGAGAGGTCGATTCCTCCGGTGATGATCACCAGGGTCATGCCGACGGCGATGATTCCGTTGATCGATGCCTGCTTCACGACGTTGACGAGGTTCGCCGGCTGCGCGAACCCGTCCGGCGAGATGGCCATGAAGAAGACCACCAGCAGCAAGAGCACAGCCAGGATGCCGAAGTCGTGTAGGTATCGCGTGGACCTAATTCTCACTGTTACCACCCTCATCGTTCCCAGCAGCGAACATGGAAGCGAGAGCCAGGATCCGCTCCGAATCGAACTCGACGCGCTCAAGCTCGCCGGTCTTCCTTCCCTCGCACATCACCGCTATGCGATCCGACATCCCCAGCAGTTCACTCATCTCGGAGGAGATCATGATGATCGCTTTCCCATCGGCGGCGAGGGAGTTTATGAGGCGATAGATCTCCTGCTTGGCCCCTACATCGATTCCTCGGGTTGGCTCGTCGAAGATGATCACGTCCGGATCGGCTTCGAGCCATTTCGCGAGCACCACCTTCTGCTGGTTCCCCCCAGACAGCGAGACCACCGGTGTGTTGATCGACGGGGTCTTGATTCGCAACTGGTCCACGACCCGCGTCGCCGCGGCGTGCTCGGAGCGGGCGCTCAGCACCCCTGCCCTGGCGAAGTCCTCGATCGAGACCAGGGTCACGTTGTCCCGCACCGATCCGAGCAGGTTGAGCCCGGTCAGCTTCCGGTCCTCGGTGACGAAGGCGATGCCCTCGGCGATGGCATCGGCTGGGTGCCGGATAGCGAGTTCCTTCCCGTTGTGGACGATCCGGCCCGAGGTCATCGGCCGCAGCCCGAAGACCGCCTCCATGAGTTCCGACCGGCCGGCGCCGACCAGTCCGGCCACGCCGAGCACCTCCCCGGCACGCACCGAGAGCGACACATGGTCCGCGCGGTCCGAGGTCGCTTCCACGATTTCGAGCACGGTGTCGCCGAACGCCGCATGGCTGCGCTCCGGGTAGCGCTGGTCGATCGTGCGGTTGACCATGAGACGAATCAGCTCGTCCTCGTTGAGGTCGCTCGCGCGATACTCACCGACGAGCGTGCCGTCCCGCAGCACGGTGATGCCATCGGCGATGTCGAAGATCTCGTTCATCTTGTGCGAGATGTAGACGAAAGCGACCCCCCGCTCGCGCAGGCGTCTGATCTGGGCGAACAGCAGGGCTGCTTCGGCGTCGGTGATCGCCGAGGTGGGCTCGTCCAGGATGATCACGCGCGCGTCCAGGCAGATGGCCTTGACGATCTCGACCAGCTGGGTCTGGGCGACGCTCAGCGTGCTCACTAGCGCATCCGGGTCAATGGAGATGCCGATGTCGGCGAACAGGTCCCGTGCCTTCGCGCGCATGGCCCGCAGGTCGGCCAAGGGCGACCAAGACGGGCCGAGCTTGAGTTCGTGACCCATGTAGATGTTCTCTGCCACCGACATGTCCCGTACCGGGTTCAGTTCCTGGTGGACCATGGCGAGACCGGCCGCCATGGCTTCGTGCGGCCCGCTGAGCGAGACCGGCCGTCCACCCAGGCGGATCTCCCCTCCGTCCGGCCGGTACAGCCCGACGAGGATCTTCATCAGCGTCGACTTGCCCGCCCCGTTCTCGCCCATCAGCGCCATCACCTCGCCCGGACGCACGCGCAGGCTCACCGAATCGAGCGCACGGACTCCTGGAAACGACTTCGTGATGCCGGCCATTTCCAGCGCGAACTCGGGGGCCGCTCCCGGATCTGACGTGCCCATCACCGCCCGCCTGCCCGCCGAGGCCCCTGTGCCATCGTCTCCTCCTCGAGTCCACGACGGTCGGTACAGGGTCGGTTGCGACCGGGCTCGCCTCGTGGTGCATCCGCACGCTAACAGGGTTGAGTTTTGTCGTCAACCTCAAACACGCGAACAATCGATTCTTGGCGTTGGATCTCAAAGTCAACTCGGAGGGGGCGGCGGACCACCGACACGCCCCGACTTCTCCCGGCCAGGCGTAGCTGGGCGCCAGACAAGGCGGTAGGGTGACCACGTGGCGGATGGCACCGTGTTCGGCTCGCAGAGTTCTCTGCGCGAAGCCAATCGTTCCCGCGTGGTCGAAACCGTCAAGCGATTCGGTGCGATCACGCAGGTAGAACTGGCGGACGCGACCGGCTTGTCACCCGGCACCATCTCGACGATCGTCAAGGAACTCCAGGAAGCCCGGATCGTCGACACCAGCCCGACCTCCCGCTCCGGTCGCCGCGCCGTCCAGGTGACCCTTGCGCACCAGCTTGGCATCGTCGCCGGCGCGCACTTCTCCCGCCGGATGCTGCGGGTCGCACTCGCCGACCTGTCCGGAGAGGTGCTGTCCGAACGGCAGCTCCCGCTGGCGAAGGACCACCGGGCCGACACAGGACTCGACCGGGCCGCAGCCCTCATCTTCGACCTGCTCGACCACTCGAAGGTAAGCCGTCACGAACTGCTCGGCATCGGGGTGGCTATCGGCGCACCGATCGACCGCGCCACCGGCACGATCTCCGCACCCAACCTGATGCGCGGGTGGGAGGGCGTGCCCATCGCCGAGGCCTTCGAGAAGCGCACAAAAGTACCGGTCGCGGTGGACAACGACGCGAACCTGGGAGCGCTCGCCGAAGCCAGGTTCGGCGCCGGACAGGGCTTCGACCCGATCGTGTACATCACTGCGTCGTACGGCATCGGTGCGGGCCTGTCCATCGGCGGCCAGCCTTTCGGCGGCTACTCCGGTGTCGCCGGAGAGCTCGGGCACATCAGCGTCGATGAGAACGGCCCGATCTGCCACTGCGGCAACCGAGGCTGCCTCGAGCGAGTGGCAGGTGTCCCCGCGATGCTGGAGTCGCTGCGACTCACGCACGGCAATCTGACCTCCCGCGACCTCGTCTCCCAGGCGCTGGACGGCGACGTCGCCTGCCGCCGCGTGATCGCCGATTCGGCGCACTACTACGGGCTCGCGCTCGCGAGCGTGTGCAACTTCATCGATCCCCAGCGCATCATCGTGGGTGGCGACCTCGCCGATGTGGGCGACATCTTCCTGGAACCGCTCCGGGTCGTCACCTCCCGCTTCACGCTGCCGGGACTCAGCTCGACGATCGAGATCGTCCCCGCCGCACTCACCCCCCGCTCCGAGCTGCATGGAGCGCTGTTCCGCGCCCTTGAATCCGTCGCCGTCCCCGGACACGTCGAAGGAGGGACCATCCGTGCCACCGCCTGACCCCACGAGCGAGCCGCTGCCCCTCCGCTCCCCCACGCTCACGCTGCGCGGGATCGACGTCTTCTTCGGCGAGAAGCAGGCGCTCGACAGCGTCGACCTGGACCTGTATCCCCGGGAGATCCTCGCCCTCGTCGGCGAGAACGCCGCCGGCAAGTCAGTGCTCGCCAAAGTGCTCACCGGCCTTTGCCGGCCGAGCGCGGGCACGATCACCGTCGACGGTGCACAGGTCACCATCGGGTCCCCGACAGCTGCCCATCGGCTCGGTATCGCGACCGTCTTCCAGGATCTCGCCCTCGCCGACAACCTCGATGTCACGGGGAACATCTTCTTCGGACGTGAACTGCACACCAGCGGCGTCATGCGTCGCGGTCACATGGAAGCCATCGCGCGGGAGAAGCTCACCGAGATCGGCGCGAAGATCCCGTCCGTTCGCGCACCGGTGGTCACGCTGTCGGGTGGTCAGCGCCAGTCCGTGGCGATCGCCAGAGCGATGCTCGGCGATCCCCGGATCATCATCCTGGACGAGCCCACGGCGGCGCTGTCGGCAACCCAGACCGCCGAGGTGCTCGACGTCATCGAGCGGCTGCGCGACCTGGGACGGAGCATCGTCTTCATCAGCCACGATCTGGACGACGTGAGGGCGATCGCGGATCGCGTCGTGGTGCTGCGCCATGGACGGGTCAACGGCAGCGCTCCCGTCTCCGGGGTGACCTACGAGGCCATCGTGGCGGCGATCACCGGGATCACCGATGCGCTTCCCGGTACCGGTAGGGGCGCTGTCCCTCGCGTGGTCAACGGCTGACGGCGCGGAGCGGACGTCGCCGGGCTCAGCCGAGCAGCGACCGCAGCTGGCCGAGACCCACGTTCATCCGGGCGACGTCGGCGGGTCCGTCCGCCACCTGGTGGATGGTGGCGGCACGCGCGGCCAGCGACGGCGCGGACGCCAGCCAGGCGGCCACCACCTCCTCGGACGACGCCCCCGGATCGGCGCCGGCCAGCACGGCGGCGGTGAGCTCGGCATGGGCGGCCACCAGTTCGTCGCGCAGGGCCGCCCGCGCCATGGCGTCCCAGCGCTCCTGGCGCGGCAGGCCGTCGACGCCGGCGTCCAGCAGGTCGATCCCGACGACAGTGGCCAGCCGGTAGTGCACCTGGGCCACCCGCAGCGGCGGCAGGCCCAGCCGGTGCGCCACCTCCACGACGCTGAGCAGCGTGTGTGCCTGGGCGGCCGTCGCGATCGTGGCGGCCAGATCGTCCGGCAGCCCGGCCTCCTGCCAGCGGGTGAGTGCCGCTCGCGCGTCCTCCGCCTGCCCGCCGGCCAGCAGGCCGGACAGCTCCGGCCGGAGCGCGGCCACGTGCGGTCCGTACTGCGCGACGGCACCGATCACGTCCAGCGCGCCGTGCTGGTGGTGCAACAGCCACCGGGTGGACCGCTCCACCATCCGGCGCAGGGTGACCCGCAGCTCGGTCGCCGTCGCCGCGGCCAGGCCGCTGTCCCGGCGCAGCCGCACCTCGTCCTTGCCGACCGCGAAGATCGCCCGTGACGCGAGCTGCGCCCTGATGATGTCTGCGACGCCGGCCCCGGTCTCCGTCGACAGCCGGTGGTAGGAGGTGATGCCCTGGCTGTTCACGAACCGGTTCACGGCGACGGTCGCGATGATCTCCCTGGCCAGCCGGTGCCCCGGCATCCGGTCGGCGTAGCGCTCCCGCAGCGGCTCGGGGAAGTACTGGACGAGCCGGTCGGCGAGGTACGGGTCGTCCGGCAGGTCGGACGCGAGCACCCAGCGGTCGAGCGCGATCTTCGTGTACGACAGCAGCACCGCCAGCTCCGGACGGGTGAGTCCCTCCCCCGCGGCGATCCTCGCGGTCATCTCGGCCGTGCCGGGCAGTGCCTCCAGCTCCCGGTCCAGCAGCCCTTCCGCCTCCAGGGTCCGCATCCATGACTCGTGCTGGCCGGCGAGCACGAGCCGGCGGTACATCGAGTTCGCCAGGGCGAGGTTCTGGTCGAAGTTGTGCGCGAGCACCAGCCGCGCCACCTCGTCGGTCATGGACCCGAGCAGGTCCCGGCGGTCGTCCTCGGCCAGCCGGCCGGACGCCACCTCCGGCGCGAGCAGGATCTTGATGTTCACCTCGTGGTCGGAGGTGTCCACGCCGGCGGAGTTGTCGATGAAGTCGGTGTTGATCCGGCCGCCGGCCTGTGCGTACTCCACCCGTCCGCGCTGGGTGAAGCCGAGGTTCCCGCCCTCCGCGACGCAGCGCGCCCGCACCTGGCGCCCGTTCACCCGGACGGCGTCGTTGGCCTTGTCGCCGGCCTCCGCCTGAGGCTCCGCGGACCCCTTCACGAATGTGCCGACCCCGCCGTTGAACAGCAGGTCGACCGGCGCTCTGAGGATCGCGCTGACCAGTTCGTTCGGGGTGAGGCGGGCCGTCCCCTCGCGCAGTCCCAGCGCCGCGACGGCGGCAGCCGACAGCGGCACCGACTTCGCGGCCCTGGAGAACACTCCTCCCCCTGCGGAGATCGCCGCGGCGTCGTAGTCGGCCCACGTCGAGCCGGGCAGGCCGAACAGCCGCTGCCGTTCGGCGAACGAGGCCGCCGGGTCCGGGTCGGGGTCGAGGAAGATGTGCAGGTGGTTGAAGGCCGCGACCAGCCGCATCCGGTCGGACTGCAGCATGCCATTGCCGAACACGTCCCCGGCCATGTCCCCGATGCCGACGCAGGTGAACTCGTCGGAGGCCGGGTCGAGGCCGAGGTCCGCGAAGTGCCGCTTCACCGACTCCCACGCCCCGCGGGCGGTGATCCCCATCGCCTTGTGGTCGTAGCCGCTGGAACCACCGGACGCGAACGCGTCCCCCAGCCAGAAGCCCCGGCCGACCGACACCTCGTTGGCCAGGTCGGAGAAGGTCGCGGTGCCCTTGTCCGCCGCGACCACCAGGTACGGGTCGTCGCCGTCGTAGCGCAGCACCCGCTCGGGCGGCACGACGGCCCCGTCGACGATGTTGTCGGTGACGCTGAGCAGCGCGTCCACGAACAGCCGGTAGCACGCGCGGCCCTCCGCCAGCCAGGCCGCCCGGTCGGACGGATCCGGCAGCCGCTGCGGCACGAAGCCGCCCTTCGCGCCGCTGGGCACGATCACCGTGTTCTTCACCAGCTGGGCCTTCACCAGCCCGAGCACCTCGGTACGGAAGTCCTCCTTGCGGTCCGACCAGCGCAGGCCGCCGCGGGCGACCGCACCGAACCGCAGGTGGACGCCCTGCACGCGCGGCGAGTAGACGAACACCTCGAACGCCGGACGCGGCTCCGGCAGCAGCGCCAGCTGTTCGGGCAGCACCTTCAGCGCGAGCACCTCGGCCCCGGTGAAGGCGTTCGTGCGGACGCAGGCGTCGATGACGGCGAGGAAGGCCCGCAGGATCCGGTCGTGGTCGAGGCTCACCACGGCGTCCAGCTGCGCGGCCAGCCGTACCCGGTGTGCCGCCACGGCCGCGTCGCGCTCCTGCGTCGTGCCGAAGGCCTCCGGGTCGAACTTCGCGGCGAACACCGCGGCCAGACCGGCGGCCAGCGTCGGGTTGGCGTTGAGGGCCGTGGCGAGGTAGGGCTGGCTGAACGGCAGGTTGGCCTGCTGCAGGTAGCGGGAGATCGCCCGGAGCCAACTGATCTGCCGCCAGTCCAGGCCGGCCGCGGCGACCAGCCGGTTGAGGTCGTCCGCCTCGCAGCGCCCGGTCAGGGACGCCACGAAGACGTCCATGAACCGGCGCCGCAGGCTCACCTCCCCTGCGCGCACGACCAGGTCGGGCGGCAGCTTCAGGCCGAAGTCGTAGACCAGCGTCCGCTCGCCGCGCAGGTCCCAGCTGTAGGGACGCTCGTCGATCACCTCGGCCCCCAGCACCGACAGGTGCGGCATCGCCTCGGTGAGCGACATCGCCCGCTGGGTGATCACCTTCAGCCGGACGTCCGACGGATCGGTCTCCTCCAGCGGCGCCGAGATGCTCAGCCGCAGGTCGTCCGGCCCGGACAGCCTGTTGGCCAGCGCGAGGTCGGCGACCGCGACAGCCGGCGGGTAGTCGGCGGTGTAGGCCTCGCTGAACTCCACGCCGCGCTGCTCGCTGGGGAGGTCATCGACCAGGGCGGTGAACTCGTCCGCCCAGCTGCGGGTGGCCGCGGCCACCTCGGTCGCGATCAGATCGGCGTCGGGCTCCTCGGGCGCGTCCTCCGCCAGCCGGACGACGAAGAACAGCCTGGTCAGCACGGACTCGCTGACCAGCGTGGTGAACTCCAGCTCGACCCCGCCGAGCCGTTCGAGCAGGATCTGCTGGATCCGCAGCCTGGTGGCGGTGTTGTACCGGTCCCTCGGCAGGTAGACCAGCGCGGTGGCGAAGCGGCCGTAGCGGGCGCGGCGCAGGAAGATCCTGGTCTGGCGGCGCTCGCGCAGAGCCGCGACGGCCGCGACGATCGGGGCGAGCTCCTCGACCCTCGCCTCGAACAACTCGTCGCGCGGATACGTGGCCACCACCTGCCGGACCGCGTTCCACCCGTGCGAGTGCTGCTCGAACCCCGAGCCTGCCAGCAGCCGGTCGGCCTTGGCGGCCAGCACGGGGATGTTGGCCACCGACTCGGTGTAGGCGGAGGCCGCCAGCAGCCCGAGGAAGCGGTGCTCGAGCGCCGGGGTCCCGTCCGCGGCGAGGCGGCGGACGCCGAGGTGCTCCAGGTACACCGGACGGTCGACGGGCGAGCGGCGCGGGTCGCGGACGAGGATGAGCAGGTCGTGCTCGTCGGGCGCGGGGACGGCGACCGCGTCCGGTTCGCTGGCGCCGGTGAGGATGCCGAGGCCGCTGCCCGGCACCGGCACCCACTGCCCGTCGACCAGCGTGTAGTCCGCGCAGCCGAGGAAGACGAAGTTGCCGGCCGTGAGCCAGTCGAGCAGGGCAACCGCCTCCTCGGCGTCGGCGCCGCCGAGCGGCCGCAGTTCCGCTGCGGCGGCGCGTGCCCTGGCCACCATCGGCTGCCAGTCGCTGACCACGACCGACAGCGCGTCGAGGGCGCCCCGCAGGCCGGCCAGCAGGGGTTCGGCGAGCACCTCGGCGGACTGGCCGAGCGGCGGGTAGATCTCGACGGCGATCCACGACTCGGGCAGTCCCGCCGCGCCGCCGGGCAGTGCGGTGAGCCGGCCGGCGTCGTCCCTGAGCACGCGGAGCTGGGGGTGGTAGAGCCGGCGCAGGCTCCACTCCTGGCGGGTCAGCTCCATGGTGACGGTGTCGACGAGGAACGGCCGGTCGTCGGTGACGAGCAGCAGGAGGGTGGAGCCGTCCGCACCGGCACCGGCCAGCTGGCCCGGGGGCAGCGCCCGGAGCCGGTGCTCGCCCCGCGCGCGGATGGCGCCGAGGTCGAGGTGGGCACCGGCGGTCGCCGCGAGCGTGCCCGGGTCGATGCCGACCAGATCGGGCTCGGGAACGGGCGTCAGGTACGCCGCCACCAGCTGCGCGGCGTCCGCACGCTCCCCCACGGCCGCTGTGGCCGCCGTCCTCAGCGACTCACGCAAACCCGCCGAACTCCCCGGCACGACACTGGACACGCTGCTCCTCCACGGTGATGAAGCTCTGTCCACCCTATCCACGCGAGAATGGGCGGCATGGAGATACACGCCACCAATGACTTCGCCGCTTCGGTGCCGACGGTGTTCGCGATGCTGACCGACCGCGTCTTCCTGCGTGCGGTGTGCCTGGCGACCGATCCGCTGGAGCACGAGGTCTGGGTGGACGGCCTTCGCACGGCGACGCGCCGGGTGATGCCCACCCCGTCCGTGGTCAGCCGGCTCGCCGGGCCGACGATGGCCGTGGTGGACGAGATCACCTGGGCGGCCGACGGGAACGGCGACGGCCGCAGCGGCGCTGCGCATATCACCGTCGAGGGCATGCCGGCGGAACTCGTCGGCACGGTCACGCTGCTGCCCGGCGGTCGCGGCTCGGTCCTCACCTACGCGGGAGAACTCACGGTGCGGATCCCGGTGCTCGGCCCGGGGTTGGCAAAGCAGGCCGCGCCGCTGCTGCTGGAGGCCCTGGAGATCCAGCAGCGAGTGGGCAACGAGTTCCTGGCGCGCTAGCCCGGCCCACGCCCGGCCGAGCCTGGCGTCAGGAGACCTGGGCGATCAGCTGCAGCAGCTTGTCAGCGGCCGCCTTCTGGCCCGCGGCGTTGAGGTGTCCTTCGGGGCTGTCGAGCGAGTATCCCGAGTACAGGGCCTGGTAGGCCGTGCCGTTGTAGGTGCCACCGACAGTCGAGCCGTCCGGAGCCTTGGCCTCGATCGCCGCGATGTCCCACAGCCGGCTCGTGCCAGCGTACTCCTGCCGGACCAGTGCGTTGTAGCGCGCCCGAGCGGCGTTGTCCGCCGGGCTCGCCGGGGTCAGCGGAGTGGTCGCATAGAGGAAGGTGACGCCCGGGTAGGAGCTCTCGAGGCTGGCCATCGTCGACCTGTACTGCTGGAACACGTCGGTCACATTCGAGCCGGCGGTGATGTCCACGTAGCAGAACTTCATCAGGGCGATCTTGACCTTGCCGGCCACCCCGCCACGCAACATCGAGCTGAAGGCGTTCAGCTTGGAGGCCGGGTTGCCGTTGGTGCCGATGTAGCTCTCCGCGATCACCCCTGCCGTCCCCGTGGGCAGTGAGGAACTGCCCGAGATGGTCCGGCGGTTCACGCTGATCCCGCGCTCGCTGGAGAGGGTCTCGATGCCGGACAGCACATTCCCGCCGACCGACTGATGGCCGAAGTACACGCGGGCCGCGGCGGCAGCCCGCAGTTGTGCGTCCGTGATCGTGGCGTTCGGCGGGGTCGGGGTCGGGGTGGCGGTCCGCGTCGGCGTCGGCGTCGGGGTCGGTGTGGGCGTCGGGGTGGGTGTCGGGGTCGGGGTCGGGGTGGGCACGCTTGCCGGCTCGAAGACCACATCGACGAGATAGCTGTTCTGGCGTGTCGAGGTGGGCCGGGCGAGCTTCGTCCCGTACTTGTAGACCCCACCCTTCTTCGGGACCGTGAGCCCGTTGCGGGTATAGGCCTTGGCGAAGAGCTTCTTGGTCGCGGCGTAGCGTCCACCGCTGGCCAGATAGGACGCGGTATAGCTGGTCTTCTTCTTGATCACCACGGGCTTCGAGAGCTGGGCCGTCTGCCAGCCGGGCACCGTCGAGGCCGGGAACTTCGCCGTCGCCAGCCGCTTTCCGCTCGAGGACCACAGCGCGCCGGTATAGGTCTTCGTCTGCTTCGCACTTCGGTAGATCTTGAGCGCGGTGACCGTGCCGTTGCGGGAAGAGGTGAACTTCATTCCCAGGTTCACCGACCTGCTGGAGGCGACCGCGGCGATCTTCGGCGTATCCGACGCCGCATACAGGCCGACCGAGTCGGCGGCGGCAGCGGTGGGGACGCCGACGAGGAAACCCGCCGGACCGACCAGGCCGATCAGCAGCGGGATGAGCACTCGCCGGAGCCGGCGCGAACGCCCGGGCTTTGCGGTCATCGTCGGGTGGGGGCTGGGGACAGGCGTGGACGTCATGTCCGGATCCTCTTCTTCGGAGACGGCAGCACCGTCTCGGCCTCCCCCCAGAGACGATCGCGTACGAGGCTAGGTGGTGCGAACCGACGTCGTCAAGGTGACCCGCGATGCGGAGACAGCACGAGCGGGCCGGGAACCTCTAGCCGTCGCCCCCAGGTCCGATGAGCACGTACCGGACGAATCCCGGTTCTGCGGAGGCCAGCCGGCCCGTCACCTCCCCGCCGTCACAGGTGAGCAGGTCGACGATCGCCCGGCCGGCGTCGAGTTCGCGCAGTACCCAGTCGGCGCCGGACGCCTCCCAGCGCAGCAACGCCGCCAGTGCGTCCCCGGCTCGCTCGGCGTCCACGGCACCAACCCTAGGCTCGGACCTACTTCTTCAGCGAGTAGACGTGGACCTTCGCGCCGATGGGGGTGTGCTTGAAGATCCAGATGGCATCGGCGAGGTTGCCGACGTTCACGCAGCCGTGACTGGCGCCGGCGTAACCGACGCTGCGGAAGCCGGACGAGTAGTGGACGTACATGTCCGGGTAGAACATCACGCTGTACGGCATCGCGCCGGAGCCGTAGTTCTCCGACTTGGGGTTGACCTGCTTGTCGTACACCTTCCAGGTGCCGTTGGCGGTCGGGTAGACCCGCCACTGCTTCGGCTTCTTGGGGTGGTTGTTCCAGCCGCCCAGGCGGATCTTGACGGTCTTGACCACCTTGCCGTTCTTCAGCCAGAACAGTTTGCGGTGGGCCTGGTCGACGCAGATCACTACACCCTTGGTCAGGCACTTGCCGGGCAGTACCTGCGGGACGGCCTTCGCCTTGGTCGCCAGCGCCAGCCAGGTCTGCTTGGCGACCGTGCCCGTGGCCTTGATCCCGCGTGAGCGCTGGTAGTTCAGGATGGCGTTCGCGCCGACGGCGCTGATCCGGCTGGTCATGGCCCAGGGGTAGAACTTCGCCGCCTTGAGCTTCTTGATGACCAGCTGCGCGCACCGTCCGCTCGAACCCGGGCTGACGGCCTTGTCGAAGCAGCCCTTGAACTCTTTCTTGGTCTTCTTGCTGAGCGCGTCGAAGGGGTCGACGGGCTTGGGCTTCTTGGTCACGGTCGGCGTGGGCGTGGGGCTCGGCGTCACCGGCGGGAGCACGGGCGTGGTGGACGGGCTGGGCGACGGCTGGAGTTGCCCGGCGGCTTGGCCGCCGAACGTCCCTGCGGTGGGTGCGACCTGCGTCCGGGCACAACCGGAGAGCAGGATCGCAGAGGATATCGCGATGACGGCGAAAGATCGCCGGAACCGACCGCGCGGGTGCGTGGACGACGTGCTCATGGAAGCCTTTCGTCGGGGTGGTGGCAAGGTGACGGAGCATCCCGTCGCGACCTCGACGCAGACAGGGTACCTGCCGAAAGTGAACGCAAGCTGAGTGCTGGACCCCCAACCGGGCAACCTTGCGTAGTCCGCCGGAGGTTCAGCCGGCGGGCAGATCCGCGCCGTTCAGGGGATCACTACCGTGTCATGCCAGCACATCGTTCCCGGGTCCTTGACCACTCTGCCGTCCTCGTCATAGATGAGCCACCTGTCGGTGCACTCGTCTCTGGGGACCAAACTCACGCTGGTTCGCTCCCAGGCAGGCAACGTGTGACTCATACTCCATCACATGACCCGGTTGGCTTCATGGCCGATCAGCGTCTTCAAGTAGACACACCCACCCGGATGCCTCCGGCAGTCACGGGATCGTGACCGTGTCATGCCAACACATCGTTCCCGGGTCTTTAACGACTAGCAGGTTCTCGTCGTAGATGAGCCATTTATTCGTGCATTCTCCTTCGGGAACAATTCCGGCAACAGAGCGCTCACGAGGAGGTAGACCGAAGTAGACACTACTTCCCGAAGAGGGCAACTCTCTGGGCCGCAGGTACAACTTGCTGTCGGTGTTATTTTGAAAATACACGTTCGTATTTGGGATACAGCCGCCAAGAGCAAGACTCATGCTGATCATCGCGGCGATCTTGCCAGCCACACACGTCACACGGGCAGCGGATCTTGGCGTGGCCCTAGACAATCTCGCTGGGGTGCCTAGCCTACCTATAGACCATATCCCTGATTGCTCAGAACAAGCCTGCCGCAGTCCGCGATTCATGGGGTATCCTTGAATCCGATAAGGACGGTACGGTCGCCATCGACGGTCGAGATCTCGGCGACCACGGAGGTAGTAACATCGAGAGAATTGAGAATACTATGCGCCTCGCCAGCACTGCCGGTTATTCCGTAGAACATGGAGAAATCCGGTGCGTTGGGATCGGTGCGCGTACCGCTGCCGATAGCGACGTCAACAGCCAGCCCACGTGCGATACTGGTGCGCCAGTCAGAAATATCGGCGAAGGCGTAGTGGGGAAGCGCAACCCGTGGGTCATCGATGTAGCCCGGCCACGGATCTTCCGCCCAGTCCCAGAACAGCGTTGTGGTCGCGTCAGCAACTCCGTCTCCGGCACCCCGAACCAGGCTGACATAGTCGGGCGCCATCTCACTAAGGTTGGCGCCGTCCATCTCCAGCGGCACGACACGGCGATAGATCAGCGGCTGGGCTTGATAGCCGTCCGTGGGCTGGACTGTGACGTCAAGCTGGTAGACTTTGTTGCTGGCAGATGTCGGGTGCCAGTGGTGGATAAGTTGGTAATCCTCTTCGAGCGGAATCACCGATGTGGCCTCACTGGTGGTGTGAGTAAAGCTGCCGATCTTGCCGAGGTACCGCTCTTGGCTGGCAATTACTGGCCTGGACCAGACGACGGCCGC
The DNA here is from genome assembly GCF_029975155.1 of Propionicimonas sp. Lineage (GTDB taxonomy): Bacteria > Actinomycetota > Actinomycetes > Propionibacteriales > Propionibacteriaceae > Propionicimonas. The sequence goes on from NZ_JARKPQ010000299.1 coordinate 40,545, forward strand.
GCCGTCGATGGTGCGGTTTGGGTTAGCAACGGACCAACCCTCGGCAAGATCGGGATTGCCGCAGGGAAGGTGCCAACTATCCCTGATCGCGTCGAATCCGGTGGCGTTATCAATCAAGCCAGGCCCGGGCGAGTCCTCAGCGGTGTATCGGGCCGACGTACGGTCGGCCGTCCGGCACACGTAAATCGGTGGCTCGCCGAGTCCAAGCGCACCGTCAGGAGTGACGCCAAGAGTGAGGGTGCCATTGGTGATCGTGCCGCCCGCACTGAACAACTGCCACGACACTGGAGCTACCACCTCCGTCGAAAGGATCCCATCCGTACTCCGGACGTTCACCAACAACAGGGTCGCGTAGGTGCAGTCGTTCGGAATGAGTATTCGGAACGCAAGCTTATCGGCGGCGGAAGCAGGGTAGTCTGCCCACTCGGTCTGACAGACCTCACCGCCGGGGGTGTCCTTCCAGGCGAGCACAGCCCACTCGTCGCCGGCCTCCACCTGCCCACTCTCGAACTCCAATGCCAGCACGGTCCCTTGTGAATTACCCGCCACCTGGAGTGCGAAGTCGATGAAAGCGGCACCCGACTTGGACAAGCTAAAGTCATGGTGACCAGCAGAATTCAGCGACATCAGTTCGGTCTGATGAATAGGACGGGCCGTCGGCCACCCGGGGTTAGTCTCCTGCATGTCCGCGGCGCCACACCAGCCGTTCACCAACTCGCCACCCAGCCTCCACCATTCTGACGACGCGCCGGGGTCACACATGGTGTACATCGATAACCATAATCCGGTCAGCCACTGATCCAGCGAGTAATCGTAGGTGACCAGTGCATCATTGATCTGTGAGTACCCGTCCAAGAAGATTGGATTCAAGGCTTCGAACGACCGCTTCACAAAATCGTCAGACGTCTGCTGGGTGAAGAATTCCACCACTGGCATCGCCCCATATGCCCGGGGGCCACTGATAGTCGCGCCAGCCCCAGCCCCGCGCGATACGATCCCCTCGTTAACGCTGGAAAAGAACGCACTTATGAACTGTGCCTCTCCGCCTGTCACAGACGGTCTTTGCTCGAGGATGTCATCAACGAAGTGAGCAGCCGCCCAGTTGGCTGTCGATTCCATCCATGGGTTGATATTCAGCAGACTGATCACCCACAGCACAGGAGTCACAAGAAGGGCCGAGGGGAAGTAATGCCATTGAAACTGGTGGAATACCTCATGCGACACGAACCAGTCAAGTGATTCTTTGTTGAACTGCCCACCACAGTAAATAAAGGAGTTGGGCCATGATGCACACAGCGAGTCCAAGTCAGCCGTCAAGTCGATGTTGACACGATCACCGACGGGAATCATCCCTAAATCATTCTCGTAGTAGTCCCACGAGCGGTCGGCCATGCTCGCCCACGTCTCGATGTAATCGGGGATTCCATCGCTGTCGGCATCCTCACTCTCACTTGAGGACAGTTGTTCCTGCTCGTAGATGACTGTCGCACTCGTTCCATGGTAGCTGCACAAGTGTCGGCCATCGGGGTCCATCGCGACACAATCCAGCGCGCCACTCGTCGGTGATCGCCGTTCTGCCGAGCCAGGCATGATGGTCTCCGGACCGACTACGGCCCCCAGAGCCAGGAGATCCGCTTCAGTGACATCGGGCCCGAGTCGATACCGCTTCGCAACCCCACTCCGATCGACGACCATGTCTAGCGCAACCTTCGCGGCGGCCTTGCGACCGAGATCTTTGCTCTTCATATCCGACAGAAGTCGACGGACGGGCGCACTCAACTCTGAGGGGATCTCATCAAGATCAGGAACTGTGATCTTCGCGCGGGATGCCTTCGCCCGACTCGGGTCAGGACTAGGTTCAGCGGGTAGTCCGTTCCGTGACGCTTGAGCGTCGGAGGGCGGTGGAGTCGGCGACGGCTCAGCGCCAGCCGGGCTCGCCGACACCGAAGCGAACACAGGAAGGACGAGGGAGGCAATAACGAACAATATGCAACGGCGCATTTGGGGCTCCTGAGGGTAGATCCGGTTCGATCATGGCACTGCCGAGGCATGGCAGGGGCAAAACCGGAACTTTCGGAGGACTTCTTCAACGAGACGAGCTGAAGTTACGCGACTCAAAACTTATGTTGCGCTCAGTGGAAATCACGGGACTTGTGCGCCACCGTGACCGGCAGGGCTCCAACCGGCTCACGGTCGCGTCATGGCGCTACCGTGTTCGGATGTTTGAGCCGATCGGCCTCCAGGAGCACCTCGACTGGTTGGGCAAACAGGTGCTGACGCCTGGCCCGAATGCGACGGCTGGCGCGAGCAGGCCTGTCCACCGAGCCGGACGGATCAATCTGGGTACCAGCCGCCCCGATCGGCCGTGTCTTCATGGCCGATCTGCATCACGCTGGGTTCTGGCGGAGGATTCTGCACCGTTGACAGTGGACAATCCTCCGCGTACCGGTTGACTCTGCGCGAACAGGCCGACACACCCTCAGTGGAAGTCGCGAGACTTGTGCACCACCATGATCGGCAGGGGCTCCAGGTGGTCGGCGACCACGTTCACCACTCCTTCCGGCGAGCGTTCCAGCTTGCCGCGCACCACCAGCGCGGGCGAGGACCGGGCGATCCGGCGGTGACGCTGCCACACCCCCACCGAGCACACCACGTTCACCAGGCCGAACTCGTCCTCCAGGCTGAGGAATGTGATTCCGGACGCGGTCGCCGGACGCTGCCGGTGAGTGACCAGTCCACCCACCTCCACCCGGCGGTCCAGCGGAGCCGTGGCGAGGTCGGCCGTCGCGAGCACCCCGCGTTCGACGAGTTCCCCGCGCAGCTGCCCGATCGGATGGTCTCCGGTGCTCACTCCGGTCGCCCACAGGTCATCGGCCAGCACCTCCGTGGGTGTCGGATCGTCGAACAGCAATGGCTGCGCCTCCACCAGCGTGCCCGGCAGCGAACCGGGTTGGTCCAGCGCGGCGCTGCCCGCCCGCCACAACGCCTGCCGGCGGGTCAGGCCCAGGCATTCCAGCGCCCCGGACGCGGCCAGCGCCTCCAACTGTTCGGCGGTCACCCCCGTCCGGCGGACCAGGTTCTCCATCGACGTGTAGTTCCCGTGGGCTTGACGCTCCCCGACGATCTGGGTGGCCACCGTCTTGCCGATCCCCCGGACGCCGGCCAGGCCCAGCCGCACCGCGAAGCGTCCGTCCCTGCGGTGGGACGCGGACTCGTTCGGCGCGGATGGGTCGAACTCCTTGATCTTCGGCTGGTCGGGATCGAGGCAGGAGTCGAGGCCGGTCGCCTTTCGCACGGTCCCTGAGGAACTCGCGAGGCACGAGCGAGCGTCACGAAGGGCCGACGATGCCTCGCCAGACTGGGCCAGCGGCCCTTCGTGGCGCTCGCCGGTTCGTTCCTCACCGACGAGCTCCTCAGGGACCGGCTTGGCTGCCTCGAGTGTCGCCTCCGCACCAGACCGGGCGAGGTCGGGGCGCAGCACCTCCACGCCGTGTCGGCGGGCGTCCGAGACGAGGGTGGACGCGGAGTAGAACCCCATCGGCTGGGCGCGCAGGAGGCCGGCGAGGAACGCCGCCGGGTAGTGCAGCTTCAGCCAGCTGGACGCGTAGACCAGCAGCGCGAAGCTCAGCGAGTGCGACTCGGCGAAGCCGAAGTTGGCGAAGGCCTTGATCTGGGCGTACATGTGCTCGGCGGCCTTGCCGGTCAGGCCGTTGCGGGCCATGCCCTCGAAGAGCTTCCGCTCCAGCGACTCGATCCGCTCCTCGCCGCGCTTGGAGCCCATCGCGCGGCGCAGCAGGTCGGCGTCCTCGCCGCTGCACTCCCCCACGGCGGTCGCCATCTGCATCAGCTGCTCCTGGAACACCGGCACCCCCAGCGTCCGCTCCAGCACCGGCTCCAGCAACGGATGCGGATAGGTGACCGGGTCGAACCCCTGCTTGCGACGGACGAACGGGTGCACCGCACCGCCCTGGATCGGCCCGGGACGGATCAGCGCGATCTGGATCACCAGGTCGTAGAACTTCCGGGGCTGGAGCCTCGGCAGCAATCCCATCTGTGCCCGTGACTCCACCTGGAACACCCCGATCGAGTCGGCCCGGCAGAGCATGTCGTAGACCGCCGGCTCCTCCTTCGGGATGGTCTCCAGCTTCCACACCTCACCGGTCGAATCCCCGATCAGGTCGAAGCAGTGCTGCAGCGCAGCGAGCATGCCCAGCCCGAGCAGGTCGAACTTCACCAACCCCATCCAGGCGGCGTCGTCCTTGTCCCACTGGATCACGGTCCGCCTCTCCATCCGGGCGTGCTCGATCGGCACCACCTCGCCCACCGGACGCTCGGTGAGCACCATGCCGCCGGAGTGGATGCCCAGGTGCCGCGGCGCCTTCAGCAGTTGGGTGGCCAGGTCGGCGACCTGAGCCGGTATCGCAGTGGATGCTCCCTGAGCCTGACGAAGGGCCACCCGGGCTTCGTCAGGCTCAGCCAGCATCCCCGCCCCGGCTTCGTCAGGCTCAGCCACCATTTCGGCGAGTGACGAACCCCAGCGCTCCACCTGCTTGGCGAACGCGTCTCCCTGACCGGGGCTGTAGCCCAGCGCCCTGGCGATGTCGCGGACGGCGTTCTTCGGCCGGTACTGGACGACGTTGCACACCTGAGCGGCACGCTCGCGTCCGTAGCGGTCGAACACCCACTGGATGATCTCCTCGCGCCGGTCTGAGTCGAAGTCCACGTCGATGTCGGGCTCCTCGTCACGCAGGGCGGAGAGGAACCGCTCGAACGGCAGGTCGTAGCGGACCGAGTCCACCGCGGTGATGCCGAGCAGGTAGCAGACCGCCGAGTTGGCCGCGGAGCCGCGTCCCTGACACAGGATCTTGCGGTTGCGCGCCTCTTCCACGATGTCGTGCACGATCAGGAAGTAGCCGGGGAAGTCCTTGGCCTCGATCACGGCGAGCTCGCGCTCGATCCGCGCGACGGTCTCTGCCGGAGCCGGATCGCCGTAGCGCTCCGGCACTGCCTTCCAGACCAGGTGCCGCAGCCAACTCATCGGGGTGTGGCCGTCCGGAACCTCCTGCGTGGGCAGGGCCGGCTTGGCCCGGCGCAGGGGGAACGCCAGTTCGTCGGCCAGTGGGACGGTGCGCGCGACCGCCCCCGGGTAGCGGGCGAACCGGGCGGTCATCTCCGCACCCGAGCGTAGGAACGCCGTGCCCGCCGCGGGCAGCCAGCCGTCCAGGGCGTCCATGCTGCGATTGGCGCGGACGGCCGCCACGGCCTGCGCGAGCGGGTGCTGCGCCGGGGTGGCGTAGTGGACGTTGCCGGTGGCGATCGTCGGCAGCCTCCGGTCCGCGGCCAGGGCGGCGAGCGCGTCGTTGTGGGTGGAGTCCAGCGGGTTGCCGAGATCGGTGAGCTCCACGAACACCCGCTCCGGCCCGAACAGGCGGACGAGGTCGTCCAGCTCGCGTCCGGCCGCGTCCATCCCCTGACCGGCCAGCGCCTGCCGTACCGCACCCTTGCGGCAGCCGGTCAGCACCACCCAGTGCCCGTCCGCCCGCTCGGCGAGGTCCTCCGGGTCGTACCACGGACGCCCCTTCTCCCCGCCGAGCAGCTGGCCGTGCGTGATCGCCCCGGCCAACCGGTGATAGCCCTCCTCGCCCGCGGCCAGCACGAGCAGGTGCGAGCCGGCCGGATCAGCCCGGCCACCCTGCGGCGCCGGGAGCTCGAGGGACAACTCCGCGCCGAACACCGTCTTCACCTGTCGGGTCTCCGCCGCCTCGGCGAACCTCACGATGCCGTACAGCCCGTCGTGGTCGGTCAGCGCCAGCGCATGCAGGCCCAGCCGCTCGGCCTCCTCCGCCAGCGCTGTCGGCGCGGACGCTCCGTCCAGGAACGAGAAGGACGAGTGCGCGTGCAGCTCGGCGTAGGGCACGGCATCGTCGGGACGCTCGATCGGCGTCGGCACGTAATGCCCCCGCCGGTGGGAGGTCGGGACGTCCCGGGCCGGCACCTGGTTGAGCCGGTCGGGGCTGCTGAGCGTGCGTTCCAGCGTCCGCCAGGTCATCGGCGGGTTGTGGAAGCCCATCAGTCGTACCGCCCCTCGGCCCACCAGGCGCTGCCCTGGAGCACCAGCAACCAGGCTGTCCCGGTGCCGTCGACGATCTGGAACCGGCTGGCGCTGCGGGCGCGGACAGGGTCCCAGGTCCGCTCGTCGATCGGCCACGGACCGGCCCAGCCGATCACCGTCCGCCGCTCGTCGCCATCGCGCAACACCGTGGGCACGCCGCGCAGCTGGCAGCGTCCGTCGAGGGACACCGGATTGCCGTCCCTGGTCAGCAGCTGCACCGGCCGTGGCTCGGCGAACACCGCGGACGGCAGCGGGTCGGGCAGGCTCCCGGGCCAGGGCGCCGCCACCACCGTCATCCCGGAGCCCCCACTCGTCATCCCGGGCTCGATCCGTGTCATCCCGGGCTCGATCCGGGATCCCGTTCCTGATCCGGCTGCCGGGGATCCCGGCGTCCGCCGGGATGACGTGGATGGGGATCGGGATGACGTGGATGGGGATCGGGCCGGCGTGGATGGGGATCGGGCCGGCGTGGATGGGGATCGGGCCGGCGTGGGCGAGGAACCGGCAGGCGTGGGCGAGGAACCGGCCGGCGTGGGTGAGGACGACCCCGAAGCCCGGTCCCCCCACGGCACCAGCATCTGCCGCTCGGCCAGCCACCGGCCGCCGCCGACCTGAGGGGTGAGCACCCCGTCGTGGCCGAGCATGGCCTGCACGCGGGAGAGCACGTGGTGCACGCGCTGGTCCGGCCCGGTGCCGAACAGGCCGGCCTCATGATTGGCCAGGGCGTCCACGGCCACCGGCTCCAGCCGCAGGCTGGTGACCGCGCTGTACAGGTCCCTGCCGGCGGCCGCCTGCAGCTGCCAGCGGATCCGATCGACCACGGCGGGGGCGTCGAACATGGTCGGGGCCCCCCAGGTGCGGGTGAGGAATTCGTCCTGCTCCCCGGTGAGTTCCACCCGCAGCTCGGTGCAGGCCAGGCCGGCCGTGGTGAGCGCGGCGATGAACTGCTCCACCGTGGCCCGCGCGGTGAAGGCGACCTGGTCGACCAGGGTCAGCGGCGGCTCGAAGTGCATCTCCCTGACCAGCTCGGGGGGTGGGACGCGGGGCTGCACCGCGCGCGGATCCGCCCCGGCCGCCAGGGCGTGCAGCCGCTCCCCGTGCCGTCCGAACCGGTCGCGCGCCGCCGCGGCCCCCAGCGCGGCGAAGTCGCCGAGGGTGTGCACGCCCAGCCGCGGCAGCAAGGCGGCCAGGGCCTCATCACCGAGCCGGGAGACCGGCAACGGGGCGACGAAGCCGGCGGAACCGCCGGGCGGCACGATCCGCACCGGATCGCCGGCGTAGGCGGCCTGCAGCGCGGCGAACAGCCCGTCCGCCACCCCGGCCCGGCCCGTGGTGATGCCGAGATCGCTGACCGCCTCCAACAGCACTTCGGCGGCTTCCGCCTCGCTGCCGATGTAGCTGGCGAACCCCCGCGCCCGCAACGCGCACACCCCGGGACGGACCACCTGCACCCCCGGTGCCAGCTGTTCCACGCATGTGACGACCCGGACGAACTCGCGGTTGTCCCGGCCTTCGTCAGCGGTCAGCACCGCGAGGCCGGGACACCGCGACTGAGCCTCCCTGCGGCGCTGCCCGGTCACCACCCCTTCCGCGGCCGCCTCCGGCGAGCACGCCACCACCCGGTTCGCCGCCACCACGGCGATCGGACGGCTCACGTCCATGCCCTCGGACAGCGCCCACGCCGTCACCGCCCAGCCCGGGAACCAGAGCACCAGGCAGCGCTCACCCACATCGGTGCCTGAGCCTGTGTTGCTGGCCCTTCGTGACGCTCGCTCGTTCCTCGCGAGCTCCTCAGGGAGCGTTCTGGTCATCAGCCCACCGCCCGCAGCGCTGCCGGCTGGGCCGCCGGCTCGGGCAGCAGGGCCAGCCGTCCGTCCGGGGCAGGCAGGACGAGCCGGACGGTCCGGGCGCCGGGAACCCGGCGGGAACGGACGGTCACCGTCACCTCACGGCTGGTCAGGTAGCCGTAGCCGTCCCCCACCCCGGACCAGCGGGGTTCCCCGAGGGCCAGCGAGGCCTCCACCCGCGGCCACGGCCCGTGCACCAGCAGGACGGATCCCCGGTCCCGCAGCCGGGACGCGAGCCGGGCTGCGTCCGCCTCACGCACGCGTCCGGTCGGCCGGACGGCCACCACCGGCAGCGCTTCGGCCAGAGCGGCCGTCGCGGCCAGCCACTGCTCCGCCGGCTCGGGTACCAGCGCCACCCGGTCGAGAGCCACCCCGGCGCGTCCCGCTGCCTCCGCACCGAACTCCGGCATGCCCACCACGCCGCACCAGTGGCCTTCCGCGGACGGCCCGGCCAGCAGGGCCAGCAGCAGCGCACCCGGAGTGGCGAGCGAGTAGGCAGCCCCCGGCTTCAGCCCACCCTCCAGCAGCCCGGCCAGTTCCGCGGGCACCGGGAACGGGGACGGCCGCACCCGTGCTTCCTTCGCCGTGACCTGCGCGCGCAGCCGTTCGAGCAGTTCCCCTCGCGGGACCTGGATCTCCGGCGTGCGCTTCACCCATCGATGATCGAACACCCGTTCGATTTCGTCAAGGTGATGGAACTCCTGGCCTCGACAGCCCCACTGCTCACACGGGGTCTCGACAAGCTCGACCAGCGATTCACGGGGCAATGCCCCCAGGGTCTCGACAAGCTCGACCAGCGGTTTTATGCGCAGGCCGCGAGCAACTCCTCCAACTCGGGCGTGGTGGTGGCCAGGGGGTCGTCCAGAACCACGGTGTGGTCGGTGCGGTGGCCTTCGGCGTCGGGCAGGTCGCGGACGGTGCAGGTCCGCCAGTCCACGCTGTGGGTCAGCCGCCCGGCACCCACCGCGCGCAGGAAGGACGCCCGGGCGACCGCCCGCGTCGGCTCGGGCGGGTCGGAGAGGGCCCGGGTGACCTCCACCGGGTCAGTGAGCCGGGTCACCGCTCCCCCGCCCTCGAGCACGGCCAGCGGCCCGCCGAGCTGGTGGAAGGCGAGGTCGAGCTGGGCCAGCCGCGGGTCGTCCGTCGCCAACCCGTGCCGCTGCCGGAACTCGCGGAGCAGCCGCAGCTTGGCCGCCCATTCCACGGTGTCGGCGACGAGATCGGGCTCGCCGGCGGCCAGCGCGTCCAGCACCCCTGCCCACAACATCGCCAGGCCGGTCTCTGCGTGCGGAGCCGCCAGGTCGAGATACGCCCGCTGCACATCGACAGCGGTCGCCGTCCGCCCGTCGGCCAGTTCCAGCACGGCCAGCGGGTCCCGGGCCACCCGGCGCAGGGCGACCGCGGGATCCGCCAGCCGCAACGCCGCCAGCCGCGCGTCCGGCCCCTCCGGGCGGTCGAGCAACTCCAGCACCGCCGCCGTCGTCCCCACCTTCAGCCAGCCGGACGGCTCGACGAGGTTCGAGTCACCGGCCAGCACGTGCAGCCGCCGGAACCGGGCCGGGTCGGCCAGCGGCTCGTCCCGCGTGTTCACCAGCGGCCGGGCGCGCGTCGTCAGCGCGGACAGCTCCTCGTGCAGATGGTCCGCGCGCTGGCTGATCCGGAACTCCCCGCGGTGCCAGCGTCCGGTGCCGCACAGCACCTGCCGGGTGACCAGGAACGGCGTCAGCAGCTCCACCGCACCCGCCAGTTCCAGCTCGCGGCTGACCAGGTAGTTCTCGTGGCAGCCCCACGAGTTGCCGAAGCCGTCCACGTTGTTCTTGAACAGCCGGAACGCGACCTCCGTCCCGGTCGAAGCGGCGAGCGCCGTCGCCCGGGCGGCCAGGTCGGCGAGCAGCTCGTCCCCCGCACGCTCCGCGACCAGCACTCCGCGCGGCGTCCGGCACTCGGGCGTCGCGTATTCCGGATGCGCCCCCACGTCGAGGTACAGCCGGCCGCCGTTGGCCAGGAACGCGTCGGTCGAGCGGTGCTCCGCCACCACCGGACGGAACAGCAGCTCCGCCGCCTCCGGGGCGCTCAGCCGGCGTCCACCCGCCCGGGCGCTCAGCCCGTACTCGGTCTCGACGCCCAGCACCCGCTCCACGGCTACAGCTTCGCGAGGTCGAGCAGCGCCCCGAGCTCCTCGCGGGTCAGGTCGCGGACAGCGCCCGACTTCAGGTCACCGAGGCGCACCGGTCCGATCGCGATCCGGGACAGCTTCCGCACCGGATGCCCGACCGCATCGAACATGCGCCGCACCACCCGGTTGCGCCCCGAGTGCAGGACGACCCTGACCAGGGACCGGTCGCCGAGTTGCTGGACGAGTTTGGTGCGGTCGGCCTTCACCGGTCCGTCCTCCAGCATCACCCCGGCGCGCAGCTTCTTCAGCGTCGCCTCCGTCACCTGGCCGGCGACCTCGGCGACGTAGGTCTTCGGCACCTCGAACGACGGGTGCGCCATCCGTTGGGCGAAGTCACCGTCGTTGGTGAGCAGCAGCAGGCCCTCGGTGTCCGCGTCCAGCCGCCCCACGTGGAACAGCCGGCCCCGGTTGCCCAGATAGTCGGCCACGGTCGGACGGCCCTGCGGGTCGTCCATCGTCGAGACCACGCCGCGCGGCTTGTTCAGCACCACGTACAGGTGTGCCCGCTGCGGCGGGATCCGCTTGCCGTCCACCCGGATCACATCGGACGCCGGGTCGACCCGCAGCCCCTGCTCGCGCACCCGCTCGCCGTTGACCTCCACCCGGCCGCGCGCGATCAGGTCCTCCGCCGCCCGCCGGGACGCCACCCCGGCCTGAGCCAGCACCTTCTGCAGCCGGACGCCCTCCGCCTCGCTCATTCGGGCTCCTCGTCCTCCGGGATCCCGGCGTCCGCCGGGATGACAGTGGGCTGGGATTCCTCGTCCTCCCCGCCCACCTCGTCATCCCCGCCCACCCCGTCATCCCGGGCTTGACCCGGGATCCCCGAAGGATCACTCAGGTCGGTGCGGGGATCCCGGCGTTCGCCGGGATGACGTGGGGGGTCCTCGCCGCCGGCGATCGGCAGCGGCTCGTCCGTCCCGTGACCCGCCAGGCCGGCGAGTTCGGCCTCGAGCGCTGCCGCGTCGGGAAGATGGGGGGCGAGGGGCGGCAGTTGGTCGAGACTGGTCAGTCCCATCCGCTCCAGGAAGTACGACGTCGTACCGAACAGGCGTGCGCCGGTCTCCTCGTCCCTGCTCACCTCCTCGATCAGGTCCCGGGTGGCCAACGTGCGCATCACCCCGTCCACGTTCACCCCGCGCACGGCGGAGACCCGGCCCCGCGAGATGGGCTGCAGGTACGCCACGACCGCGAGGGTCTCCAGCGCGGCCTGACTGAGCGTGCCCCGCTGCCCCTCCAGCAGCCAGCGGCCGATCACGTCGGCGTGCTCCTCGCGGGTGTAGTAACGCCAGCCGCTGCCCACCCGGCGCAGCTCGAACCCGCGCCCGGTCTCGTCGTAGAACGCGGCCAGTTCGGCCAGGCAGTCCTCCACCTCGGGCACGGGTGCGTCGACGGCCTCCGCGAGGTCGGCAGCCGGGACGGGCTCCGTCGCCATCAACAGCAACGCCTCGATGGCTCCGGCGATCTGGCTCATTCTGGGCTCTCCTGGGTCTTCGTCTCGTCGAATTCTGCGCCGATCCGGGCGGCATCCACGTCCGCGCCGAGCCAGCGGACGGTCAGCTCGCCCAGGGGCGTGAGCTGCTCGAAGCTGACCGCCTTCTCCCGGAACAGCTCCAGCAGCGCGAGGAACCGCGCCACGACCACGATCCGGTCGGCGCCGTCGGTCAGCGCCCGGAAGGTCAGCGCGGTGTGCTCGCGCAGCCGCCGGACGATCTCCTCGGCCTGTTCCCGCACGCTGACCAGCGGCGCATGCAGGTGTTCCAGCGAGACCAGCGGCGGGTCCTTCGGCGTCAGCGCCCGGCCGGCGAGCACGGCGATGATGTCCGCGAAGCCGTCCAGCTCCACCTCGGGCAGCAGGGACGCGAACCGCTCCTCCAGCCCACCCGGACGTGGATGCCGCCGGGCCTGCGCGTCCAGCGTCTGGGCCAGCCAGCGACTGACGATCTTGAATGCCCGGTACTGCAACAACCGGGCGAACAGCAGATCGCGGGCCTCCAGCAGGGCCAGGTCCTCGGCGTCCTCCACCTCGCCCTGCGGGAGCAGCCGCGCGGCTTTGAGGTCGAGCAGGGTGGCCGCCACGACGATGAACGAGCTGGTCTGGTCGAGGTCCCACGCGGTCGCGCCCTTGGCGGCCTGCATCGCCCGGATGTGCGCGACGAACTCGTCGGTGACCTTCGACAGCGCGACCTCGGTCACGTCCAGCTTGTGCTTGCTGATCAGCTGCAGCAGCAGATCGAACGGTCCGGAGAAGTTGGTCAGGTGAACGGTGAACTCGTCCTCCGTCGCGGAGAGCAGGCTCACTGGCCGAGCCCGCGGACCAGGTCGGAGTCGGCGCCGCGGGCGGCCAGGTCGGCCATCGCCAGCCCGATCGCCGTGCGGACGATCCGGCCGCGGTCCACCGCCACGCCGTGCTGCGCCCGCAGAGTGAGCCGGGCCTGTTCGAGTGCCAGCAGCTCGTCACTGCTGACGTACACCGTGATCTTCTCCTCGTGCCGCACCCGGCCGGAGCCGGGAACAGCCGCCTGCCCGTCGTCCGCGGCGGGTGCGGACGGGGCACTCGGCTGGCTCGCGTCCGGGAGCGACGTGGGCCGGAACAGCTCGGCCGCTCCGGGCAGCCCTACGCGCCGGGGCATCTGGCGAGCACCTCCCGCGCGAGCATCCGGTAGGCGGCCGCGCCGGGCGAGGACGTGGCGTAGGTCGTGATCGGCTCGCCGGCCACGGTGGTCTCCGGGAACTTGATCGTCCGGCGGATGACGGTGTGGAAGACCGTGTCGCCGAACGCCTGAACGACCCGCTCCAGCACCTCGCGGCTGTGCAGCGTCCGGGCGTCGTACATGGTGCCGAGGATGCCGAGGATCTCCAGCTCCGGGTTCAGCCGGTCCTGCACCTTGTCGATGGTGTCCGTGAGCAGCGCGATCCCCCGCAGTGCGAAGAACTCGCACTCCAGCGGCATCAGCACCTTGTCGGACGCGGTCAGCGCGTTCACGGTGAGCAGACCCAGCGACGGCGCACAGTCGATCAGGATCACGTCGTAGCTGTGCCGCACCTTGGTCAGCACCCGGCGCAGGGTCTGCTCGCGGGCGACCTCGGAGACCAGTTGCACCTCCGCGGCGGACAGGTCGATGTTGGACGGCAGCAGGTCCATCCCGTCCACGACGGTCGGGGCGATCACGTCCTCGACGGCGGTGTGCTTGTTCAGCAGCAGGTCGTAGACGCTGGTCTCCAGCGTGTGCGGGTTCACCCCCAGGCCCACCGACAGCGAGCCCTGTGGGTCGAAGTCGACCAGCAGCACCTTGCGCCCGGTCTCGGCCAGCGCGGCCCCCAGGTTGATCGTCGTGGTGGTCTTGCCCACCCCGCCCTTCTGGTTGCACATCGCGATGATCAGCGCCCGCTTCGGGTGGGCCGGGTCCGGAGCGGCCGGCTCGGGCAGATCGGGCAGCGGACGTCCGGTGGGGCCGAGCCCCTGCGCGTCGAGCATCGGTTCGGGGTCGATCAGGGCGGGAGCATCGGTCACGGGCACAGCCTAGGATGAATTGTCGACAAGTCTCCACCGACGCGCCGATCTCCTGCGGCGCCCTGGCCTCGGCAGGCTGAGGACGCCTGCCCGGCGAGCGTGGCGGGCGACCCTCATCGCCCGGGCCGGACCCACCCAGAGGACGAAGCCCGCGACCGCGGCGAACCGGCGAAGGTCCACCGCACGGCCCAGCAGCCGGACGGTGAGCACCGGTTCGGTGAGCTCGGGCGCCGGTGCCCCCACCAGCCGGCCGTCCGAGCCTTCGACGATCAGCGCGGCGAAAGTCCGGCACGCGCGGCAGGTGGAGCGGTACGCCAGGATCGCCGGGACGCCGACCACCCGTCCCGGCCGCCCGATCCGGCGTCGCGCCGGATCGGGCCGGACAGGCATCACAGTTGCCGGAAATCCCCGGAGCCGGGGCCACCGGCCGCGCCGGGACCGCCGATTCCGCCCGGGCCGCCGTTGCCACCCACCCCGGGCGGATTGCCCGGCTCGTAGTCGGAATGGCTGTAGGACGTGGACTTTCCCTTGCCCGTGCGGCCGTTGGGTCCCGCAGGACCGCCGGAGCCGCCGTTCCCTCCGATTCCCGGTGCGCCGCCGAACACGTTCCACACCGGCGGGTTTCCGCCGCTGAGGTCGCGCCGGTAGTAGATCGTGATCGATCCGCCTCGTCCTCCGGAGCCCCCGTTGCCGCCATTGCCTCCGTTACCGCCGTTGCCGCCGCTGCCGCCATAGGCGTTGGCCTCGCAGTCGGCGCCCCAGCCACCGTCGCCACCGGGACCACCGACTCCGCCGGTGCCGCCGTCGCCGCCACGACCGCCCGTACCACCCTGGCAGTTGGCCTCGATACCGCCGCGGTACTCGTCGACCTCGATGGTGACCGCGCCGCCGGCGCCGCCGTCTCCGCCGGCCGTGCCCCCGCCGGCGTCGCTGCCCCGGCCGCCCGCCGTGCCTCGCGTCGGCTCGTTGTCGTCCCAGAACCCGCAGTCCGCGTCCTGGCCCGGGACCCCGCCGGGTCCGGGCGTCCCGTCGAAGCCACGGCTCCCGTTCGGGCCGTTCTGGCCCCTGGCATCGATGTTGATCATGCCCGCCTCCTCACTGCTCGCCCTTGATGGACGTGGCCCGAATGCTCACGCCGCCGCCCCGAACCACGATCCGGCCGGTCCGGCGGATCAGCAGGTGCCGACAGAAGAACCCCTTCTGGGCACCCGTGAACTCCAGCGTCGCGCCCGCCTCGATCGTGCAGTCGGTCGTCAGCAGCTTGATCAGCCGTCCGGCCGCGGTCGACGCGAACTCCCAGTCCTTGGTGACCTTCGCCGCCGAGGTCGGCTCGATCTCGCGGAAGAACCGCCAGAAGGCCGCCTGCTCGATCGGCCGCGCCTCGGCGCTCGCTCCGCTGAACGCCGTGTAGCGGCCCAGGTCGAGGCGCCTGGTGCCTGGGACGAACCGGGTGTCCCGGGTCGTCGACAGGTTCTCCAGTGCCCGGACCGTCACCTGCTTGCCCGCATCGAGCAGGCCGTTCAGCGCCTTCTCCCGGATCAGGCCGGCCTGCACCAGGTCCGAGAACGTCCTGACCTCCACCCGTTCGACGTAGGCGTCGAGTTCGGGACCCGGGTCGTCCCCCACTGTGAGCACGGTGTTCGCACTCACGACCAGATTCTCTGGCATGACACGCTCCTCTCGTCCGCGTTGCCGGTCGGAGGTCTGCGGCCGTTCCGTCGATACCCGCACGGGCACAATTGCGGCCGCGGCGCTCACATCGCCGCGATCACCACCGACTGTCGCGATCCGGCCACTTTGGGTGTCCCACTGCGCTCACCCGTCACGATGAGGAACTCGAGTGGCCAGATCGCGACAGGCCCCGGGGAGACGTGCACGACACCCAGACCTCCCCGACTCAGGCCGTCAGAATGGAGAGCTGTCGTAATTCGGCCGCTCTGGCGCCGAGATGTGACTGGAGAGGACTGTGGGACCTACGAACTGGCCAGATCACGTCAACTGCACGGCGGGCTCAGCGAGCGCGGGGGTGAGCGGCGAGGAACACCTCCCGCAGGTGCTCGACGGTGACGAGGGTGTAGATCTGCGTGGTGGTCACCGAGGCATGGCCGAGCAGTTCCTGCACCACCCGGACGTCCGCTCCCCCGTCCAGCAGATGGGTGGCGAACGAGTGCCGCAGGGTGTGCGGCGACACGTCCACGCCGAGGTGCGCGGCCTCCGCGGCCTTCTGCAGCACCCCGTAGGCGCTCTGCCGGCTGAGTCGCTGCCCCCTGGCGTTCAGCAGCAGCGCCGGGCTCGGCCGGACGGACGTCCCCGCGAATGCCGGACGCCCCCGCACCAGCCACGCCTCCACTGCCCTGCGAGCGTACGACCCGACCGGCACCAGCCGCTCCTTGCGGCCCTTGCCGAACAGCCGCAGGCCCGCGTCGGGGTCGGCCAGCGTCCCGGACACGTCGTCGACGTCCAGATCGAGGATCTCCGAGATCCGCCCGCCGGTGCCGTACAGCAACTCCAGCAGGGCGGCGTCCCGCAGCCCCATCGGAGTGTTCACATCGGGCGTGTCCAGCAACGCCTGCACCTGGCCGATGTCCAGCGCCTTGGGCAGTCGGCGTCCGGCCTTCGGGGGTTTCACCGCAGCCGCGGGGTTGGCCGGCGTCAGTCCCTCCGCCGCGGCGAACACGTGCAACGAGCGGACGGCGACCAGCGTGCGGGTCGCGCTCGCCACCGACAGGGGGACGTGCCCGTCCGTCGGCGCCTGCAGCGAGGTGAGGAATCCCGCCACGTCGGCCTCGCTGATCGCAGCGGGGTCGTCGATCCCCCGCGCGGCGAGGAAGGCGGTGTAGCGGGCGAGGTCACGGCGATACGCGGCCACCGTGTGCGGGGACGCGCCGCGCTCGACCGTCAGGTGGTCGAGGTAACCGCGGACCAGCCGCTCAGCCGGCGTCGCCATCCCGCCCGGCCAGCGACTCGTTGTGCCGCTCCCACGCGTCCCGGGCGGGCCAATCGGCGTCCGCGGCGCGCAGGTCGTCCAGCCGCCCGGACAGCCTCGCCACCTCCAGCGCCAGCAGTCCGGACACCATCGTCGGGTTCTGCAGCCGGCCGGCCAGGATGCCGTCCACGAGATCGGCACGGGCCGCCCAGCAGGCCTCCATGTGCGCCTCCTCGTGCGCGGCGACGAAACCCTCGGGCGCGGCGGCCTCGGACAGGTCGCGCGCGAGGTAGATCCGCAGCGACTCCTGGCAGGCGCCCGGAGAGGTGAACAGGTCGACCAGCACCTGCCAGCGCTGTGCCTGCAGCCCCGCCTCCTCGGCGAGCTCCCGCTGCGCTGCGGTCAGCCAGCTCTCGCCGTCGGCGTCCAGCAGGCCCGCGGGCGGCTCCACCAGCTGGAAGGACGCCGGGTGCCGGTACTGCCGCACGACCGCGATCCGGTCCGCGTCGTCCCATGCGATCACACCGACCGCGCCGGGATGCAGCAGGTACTGCCGGTCCATGCTGCCGCCGTCCGGGGTCTCCACGGTGTCGTTCACGAAGTCGGACACCGAGCCGGACGCGAGCACGCGGTGCGCGGCCACCGGCCAGGTCAGCGGCTCGTCCGTGGCCTCGTCCCCGCTCAGCTCGCGCATCAGTCCTCGTCCTCCGGCAGGCGCGCGGACAGCTTCCGCCGCAGCGCGGCCTCGACCAGCCCGGCGAACAGCGGGTGCGGCTGCGTGGGCCGCGACTTCAGCTCGGGGTGCGCCTGCGTCCCCACGTAGTACGGGTGCAACTCGCGGTCCAGCTCGACGAACTCGACGAGGCTGCCGTCCGGGCTGGTGCCGGAGATCTTCAGGCCGTGCGCTTCGAGCTCGTCGCGATAGGCGTTGTTCACCTCGTAGCGGTGCCGGTGCCGCTCGCTGACCCGGGTGGCGCCGTACTGCTGCGCGACCAGCGAGCCCGGCACCAGGTCGGCCGGGTAGGCGCCCAGCCGCATCGTCGCACCCATGTCGCCCTGACCGGACACGATGTGCACCTGCTCGGCCATCGTCGCGATCACCGGGGCGTGGGTCTCCGGCTCGAACTCGGTGGACGCGGCGTCCCCCAGCCCGAGCAGGTCGCGCGCAGCCTCGATCACCATGCACTGCAGGCCCAGGCACAGGCCGAGCGTCGGCACCTGGTTCTCGCGGGCGTAGCGCAGCGCCCCCAGCTTGCCCTCCACGCCGCGGATGCCGAAGCCGCCCGGAACGCAGATCCCGTCCACGTCGCCCAGCTCGGCCGCAGCGCCCGCCGGCGTCTCGCAGGTGTCGGACGCCACCCAGCGCAGGTTCACCTTGGCGAAGTTGGCGAAGCCGCCGGCCCGCAACGCCTCCGAGACGGAGAGGTAGGCGTCCGGCAGGTCGATGTACTTGCCGACCAGCGCGATCGTGACCTGTTCCTTCGGGTGGTGCACGCGCTCCAGCAGGTCGTCCCAGGTCGCCCAGTTCACGTCGCGGAAGGAGACGCCGAGGCGCCGCACGACGTAGGCGTCCAGGCCCTCGGCGTGGATCACCTTGGGGATGTCGTAGATGGACGGGGCGTCGGGGCAGGAGATCACGGCCTCCTCGTCCACGTCGCACATCAGGGCGATCTTGCGCTTCACCCCGGTCGGGATGTCCATGCTGGCCCGGCAGACGATCGCGTCCGGCTGGATGCCGACCTGGCGCAGCGCCGCGACGGAGTGCTGGGTGGGCTTGGTCTTGAGCTCGCCGGACGGGCCGATGTAGGGCACCAGCGAGACGTGCAGGAAGAAGGCGTTCTCCCGTCCCACCTCGCGGCGCACCTGCCGGGCGGCCTCCAGGAACGGCAGGGACTCGATGTCGCCGACCGTGCCGCCGATCTCGTGGATCACCACGTCGACGCCGGGGCCGGCCATCGCCAGCATCTCGTCCTTGATCTCATTGGTGATATGCGGGATCACCTGCACCGTGTCGCCGAGGAAGTCGCCGCGGCGCTCCTTGGCGATCACCCGGCTGTACACCTTGCCGGTCGTGACGTTGGCCTCCGCGTTCAACGGGACGTTCAGAAACCGCTCGTAGTGGCCGATGTCGAGGTCGGTCTCGGCCCCGTCCTCGGTGACGAAGACCTCGCCGTGCTGGAACGGGTTCATCGTGCCCGGATCGACGTTGAGGTACGGATCGAGCTTCTGCATGGTGACCCGCAGTCCACGGGCGACCAGCAGGCTGCCCAGGCTGGACGCGGTCAGCCCCTTGCCCAGTGAGGAGACGACTCCCCCGGTGACGAATACGTGCTTGGTCTGAGTCGAGTTGCCCACGGGCCTCCAGCCTATAGGGGCCGGGCGGGAGACCGGCAATCCGACGCTCCGCTGGACAGCGGCGCGGCCGCCCCCGACCCCGGGAGCGGCCGCGCCGGCCGAGATGCCTCAGCCGAAGAACGCATCGTCGGCGAAATGGCTCACCGCCTCGTAGAAGGTCTTGGCCGCCGCCTTGCAGGCTGCGCGCAGCGGGGCCTTCACGACGCCCCCGTACTTCTGGTCGCACTGGATCTTCATGTTGCTGTGGAACCGCGAGTCGATCTTGTTCTTGGTGGCCCTGGTCGCGCTGAACTTCGGGTGGACGCCGGGGGTCGACGTGTTCGAGCCGAAGTTCCGGTAACCGAAGTCGTGTCGGTCGCAGGAGTGCTCGAAGACCTTGCCGTAGGCCTTCAGCACCACTCCGAGGCCACCGGCGATGAGCACCTTGTCCGGCACGCTGCAACCGTCATTGGTCCAGTTCAGCTCCGTGGGGTACTTCGCCTTGTACGTCGCGTAGTTCGAGCCGCCGACCTTCTCGTACGCGACGGCCTCGGCTGCGGCCTTCAGGGTCGCCCGGGGTGTCGCGGAGGCCGGGGGCGCGACCAGGCCCACAGCGGTCACGACCGCCAGCATCGCGGTGGCCAGGCTGCGGATGATCCAACTCCTCATTGCGCGGGTCCTTCCGATGGTCTGCTCCGGACGTTCTCGCCCGGTCACCTCATCCTGACCGCGCGCGATCTCCCCGCGGAACCCCGGCCGCGCCGAAGTAAATTACTTCTCGAACGCCCCCAGGGACCCCTGACCTCGATGGACCACCAATGCCACGACGCAGTGCCGAAGACACCCGCCGCCGGTTGATCGCGATCGGGCTGCAACTCCTGCATGAGCGCGGACCGTCCGCCGCGGTGGGTCACATCCGGCTCAGTTCGGTGCTGCGCCGGGCCGGCATGACCACCGGCGCGGCGTACCGGATCTGGGAGGACCAGACCGCCTACCAGCGGGAGTTGGCGCTGGAGGCGGTGCGCTACCGCGACCGCGTCTCCAACGAGCGAACCGCGGCCGCAGCGATCCCCACGATGCTCGATCCGGCCGGTACCTGGTACGACGCGATCCGGCAGGGCTCGGAACCGAACCTGCGCAGCTACCCCCAGGACGTCGCCTTCCTGACCACGCTGGCGATCCGGGCCAGCTCGTACAACGACCAGGAGCTGGTCGAGGCCGGCCGTCGCCGGCATGAGGAGGCACTGGCCTCCTACGGCGAGGTGTACGACGCCGTGCTGCGGTGGAGCGGACGGCGGATGCGGACCGGATTCACCCTGCACGACCTCGCGGCCGCGCTGGCCGCCGTCTCCGAGGGCTTCGGCCTGCAGAACGCGGCCGGCGTCCCGCACGAGCGGTTGCCCCTCGATCCCACGGCGAGCGGACCGGGAGACCGAGACTGGTCGCTGCTCGCGGTGGTCGCGGTCGCCGTCTGCGAGCACATGACCGAGCCGGATCCGCAGGCGCCCCCCTTCGACGTCGCGATGCTTCCCGCCCAGTGGCTGGCGGCCGCCTCGACCCGGGAGTGACCGGCCGGCGATCTCCAGCCGGTCAGTCGCCGCACAGCCTCGGAGCATCCGCCCTAGGCCGTGTTGCGGCACCTCGGAGCGGGGAACGACCGTCGCCTCGGCAGCGTAGTAACCCGCCGGACCCTGATTGGGCAGGTGGAACGACGTCCCGTCGTCGAGGACGAGGGCTGTGCCCGCGTCGTAGCCGGCGAGCCCGTACACCCACAGCGTCCGGTACACCTCGCCGGCGCCGGTGAAACGCATCACGGTGATCCGACGCTGCTCCAGCTCGGCGGCGCTGTACGAGCGCAGCGCGAGCCGGTCGTACGGGAAGGCGGTCTGACAGAGCGTGCGCGCGCCGTCGCCCTCGAGCACGTGGAGGTCGGCCGCCGCGTGGTCGCCGTAGGTGTTGAAGATCTCCACGCGGGTGACGTCGTCAGGGCACGGTGCGAAGGCAGCGGTGGAGGATGTGCACGCGCCGAGCAGGGTGAGCATCACCACCCCGGCGACCGTTCCGACCACGGCGGCCCGCCAGAAGCCGGCCCTCACGGGATGCTCACCTTCGGCCACTGGGACGGCTCGGCGGGCGTGTTCGCAGCCGGATCGGACGGGGTGCCGGAGTCCCCTGCCACGGCTCACGCGGCTCCCTCAGCCGCGCACGGACGCCAGCAGCTCGCGCGCGTGGGCGAGGCTGGAATCGCTCGACTCGAGCCCGCCCATCATCCGGGCGAGGGTCTCCAGGCGCTCGTCGTCGGTGACCAGACGGACGCCGCTGGTGGTCACCGACCCGTCGTCGGACTTCGCCACCACGTAGTGCCGGTCGGCGAACGCGGCCACCTGGGCGAGGTGGGTGACCACGATCACCTGGCAGCGTTCGGCCAGCCGGGCCAGCCGCCTGCCGATCTCGAGGGCCACCGCGCCGCCGACGCCGGCGTCCACCTCGTCGAAGACGAAGGTCTCCCCGGACGCCTCCGTGGCCAGCACCACCTCCAGGGCCAACCGGACGCGACTCAACTCGCCACCGGAGGCGACCTTGCCCAACGGGCCGGGCGCGCTGCCCGGATTGGCCGAGAACAGCAGGTTCACCTGGTCGGCACCGTTCGGTCCCAGCTCGGACGGGGTGAGTTCGAACGCCAGCCGAGCCTTCGGCATGGCCAGTGCCGTGAGTTCGGCCGCCACCAGTCGGGCCAGCTCACCGGCCGCCGCCTGCCGCTGGGCGGTGATCCGGTCCGCGGCCGACCGCAGCCGCTCGTCCAGGCCGTCGATGGTCACGCGCAGTTCCGCGACCCGGTCGTCGCCGGCGTCCAGCTGGGTGACCCGGCCGACCGCGTCGGCAGCCCAGGCCAGCACCTCGTCGACGGTGTCGCCGTACTTGCGGGTGAGGTGCGCGAGCTCGGCGCGGCGGCCGGCGATCCACTCCAGGCGCAGCGGGTCCGCGTCCAGGCTCGCGGCGTACGAGGCGAGGGACGACGCCACGTCGGCCAGCCCGGCCGCGGCCCCGGCGAGTTCCTCCGCGATCGGCGCCAGCTCCGCATCCTTCTCCACGGCGGGCGCCAGCGCCTTGCGGGCAGCACCCGCGAGGCTGAGCGCGTCGGGTGTGTCGTAGGCGTCCTCGTCGCCGGCGAGCGCGATCAGCGCGGCGTGCGCGGCCCGTCGCAGGTCGTCCACCGCCTGCAACCGCACGGCCTCGGCGGCGAGCGCCCGATCCTCGCCCGGCTGCGGATCGACCGTGGCGATCTCGTCGAGCCCGAAGCGCAGCAGGTCGAGCTCCCTGGCCCTGGCCTGCGACTGCGTGGTGAGTTCCGCCAGCTCCGCTGCCGCCGCCCGGCGCGCCGCATAGTCGGCGCGATACGTCTCGAGGTCCGTGGCGAGCGCCGCCCCGGCGTACCGGTCGAGCACCTCCAGCTGCCGCTCGGTGGTGCCCAGCCGCAGCTGTTCGGACTGGCCGTGCACGGTCACCCATTCCCCGACCAGCGCCGCCCCTGTGGCCAGCGGCACCTGCGCACCACCGACCGTCATCCGCGAGCGGTTGGCGCCCAGATGGCGGCTGACCAGCACCTCGCCGTCCTCGGTCTCGGCACCCAACTCCGCCAGGAGCTCGGCCTGGTCACCCGCGACCTGCCAGCGCCCCTCCACCAGCGCCCGGGACGCGCCGGAGCGCACCAGCCGCGGGTCGGCCTTCGCCCCGGCCAGCAGCGCCAGCCCGGTGACGATCATCGTCTTGCCCGCACCGGTCTCGCCGGTGACGGCCGTGAACCCCGGACCGGGCTCGACGGTGGCGTCGCCGATCACCCCCAGATCGGCGATCCGGAGCTCAGCGAGCATGGGCGGCGTCCCGTTCCGCCGCGCCGCGCCAGCCGTCGACCGGCAGCCCGAACTTGCGCACCAGGCGGTTCACGAACGGCTGCACGGACGTGCGGGCGAGCCGCAGCCGGTGCCGGCCCACCGTGGCCACGATCTCCATGCCGCCGGTGACGTCGGTCGTCCGGCGCCCGTCGCACCACACCACGCCGCCGGGGCTGCCACCGGGCAGCATCTCGATCGAGACGACGGTCTGCTCCCCCAGCACCAGCGGACGCGCGAACAGCGCGTGCGCGCTGAGGGGCACCAGCAGCAGCGCGGACAGGTCGGGCCAGATCACCGGGCCGTGGGCGGAGAAGGCGTAGGCTGTGGAGCCGGTCGGGGTCGCGACCAGCACTCCGTCCGTGGCCCACCGGGACAGCGGCCGGTCGTCGATCCGCACGAGCACCTCGATCATGCGCTCGCGGGCGAGCTTCTCCACCGAGATCTCGTTGATGGCGAAGGAGTGCCACAGCTCCTCCCCGCCCCGTTCGGCCCGCACGGACACCTCGATGGTCATCCGCTCCTCGACCTCGTAGTCGCCGCGGGCGACGTGCTCGATCAGGGTGGGCACCTGCGACGACTCGAGCTCGGCGAGGAAGCCCACGTGGCCGAGGTTCACGCCCAGCACCGGTACGCGCCGGGGCAGCGCCCACTCCGCGGCGCGCAGGATGTTGCCGTCGCCGCCGAACACCACCACCAATTCGCAGGACGAGCCGTCCTCCCCGTCCAGCTCGCGCAGGTCCGCGCCGGGCACCCGCGCGGCCAGCGGACCGAAGTCCTCCGCGGAGGCGAGGCAGCCGATGCCTTGGGCATTGATCCCGGTGATGAATTCCGCGGCGGCCTCGATCGCCGCCGGACGCAGCGGATGGATGGTGACGGCGACCTGCCTGCGCTGGGAGTTCACGGTCGTAACCCTAACTCCCGCCACCCACGCCGCGAGCTGCCGGGGCGAAGTGGACGAAGTACTCCCGGTTGCCCGCCTCCCCCGGCAGGGCGCTGTCACCCCGCCACGCGGCCCGGCGGCCCAGGCGTTGCGCCGCCTCGACGACCCCGGCCACCGCGCGCTCGCGCAGCCGCGGGTCCCGGACGACGCCGCGGTCGTCCAGACCCGCCCGGCCCACCTCGAACTGGGGCTTCACCAGCAGCAACGCCCCGCCGTCCGGCGTCAGCACGTCGAACAGCGGCGCCAGCAGCAGGGTGAGCGAGATGAAGGAGACGTCGCCGACGACGAGGCCGACCGGTTCGCCGTCGAGATCGGCAAGGGTGAGGTCGCGCAGGTTCAGTCGCTCGCGCACGGCCACCCGAGCGTCGGCACGCAGTACCGGTGCCAGCTGGTCGTGACCCACGTCCACCGCGTAGACCCGCTGCGCACCCGCCTCCAGCAGCACCTGGGTGAACCCGCCCGTGGACGCGCCGGCGTCCAGCACGCGCGGCGGCACGACGACGCCCGAGGCCGCGAGGGCCGCGGCGAGCTTGTGCGCCGCCCGGGAGACGTAGTGGTCGACGCCGGAGACCTCGAGCCGGTCGTCTGCGGACACCCCCTGGGCCGGCCGCCGCGCGACCACGTCGTTGATCGTGACCCTGCCGGCGCCGATCGCCTCGGCGGCCTGCCCGCGGGAACGGGCAAGGCCGCGGTCGACCAGTGCCCGGTCCAGTCTCACGACCGCGGTGCGCGCAGGGCCTGCTGCAGCACCTCGACGGCAGCGGCGAGCTGCTGGTGGTGCTCTGCCACCGGTCCGTCCAGGCGGACCGCGGCCAGTGCCTCGTCGATCTCCGACACACCCGTGACGGGCGGCTGCGCGGACGTCGTGGGTTCGGTCACGGCGGCCATCCTACGACTCGCCCAGACCACGGGCGGCGAGCGCGGCGCCGACGGCCTGGGCCTGCCCGACGGCGCGGACGACAACCGGTGTGATCAGGGCGAACAGGTTGCGCTCGCGGCCGCGAGCCTGCGCGGCCTGGCGCACCTGGTCGAAGGTGTCCAGCAGCAGCGGTACCGATCGGACCATCACCGCGACGGCGAGGCCGACCACCTCCGGATCGACGCCAACGAGGCGCAGCGGGCGCAGGAACCGCACGAGTGCGTCGACCAGCACCGGCCCGGGCGTGGTGAGCGTCAGCAGACGGCTGGCATAGATCGCCGTGACCAGGTTCGCCGTCACCACCACCGCGGTGTCGGGCCGGCCGACGAAAAGGTGGTACGCCGCGAGCACGGCGAGCAGGATCCACACCGCGGACGGCAGCGCGAAGGCCAGCCGGGGTGGCGTCCGCGCCGTGGCCAGCAGCAGCACGGACGCAGCCAGCGCGGCCAGGCTCGCCAACGGGTGGGCCACCGCGAGAACAGGGACGGTGAGCGCGAGCAGCAGCAGGTACTTCCACCCGACGCCCAACCGGTGCAGCCGGGTCCGGCCCGGCACGTAGAGCCCGAACAGGTTCACGGCCGCACCAGCCTCACGTAGGCGGCGACGGTCTCGGCCGGCTCCCCGTCCGCCACGACCCGGCCGCCGTCGATCACGACCACGCGGTCGGCCTCCGCCGCCAGATCGAGGTCGTGGGTGGCGAACACCACCTGCTGATCGAGCGCGGCCAGCGCGGCGCGAACCAGATCACGGTTGCGCAGGTCCAGCAGCGTGGTGGGCTCGTCGGCGACCAGGATCCTGGGCCGCGCGGCCAGCACGGAGGTGAGCGCGACGAGCTGGCGTTCGCCACCGGACAGGTCGTAGACGCTCTGCTCGGCGACCTCGGCGAGACCGGCTTCGGCCAGCAGCCGCAGCGCCTCCGTCCGCCGCGCCGAGCGGTCGCGCATCAGCGGGCGCAGCGACAGCTCCACGTCGTCGGCGGGGGTGGCCAGCACCAGTTGCGCCAGCGGGTCGGTGAACACGAAGCCCACCAGCCTGCGCACCTCCCGGCCCTTGCGGGCGGTGTCCAGCCCGTGCACGAGCACCTCGCCGGTGGTGGGCAGCACGAGGCCGTTGAGCAGGCGCAGCAGGGTGGACTTCCCGGAGCCGTTCGCCCCGATCACCGCCACGCGACGCTCCGCCAGCTCCAGCGTCGTCGGCTGCAGCAGCTCCCGCGTCCGCTTCTGGCCGGACGCGGGCAGGCTGACGCTGACGCCGGCGCCGCGGAGCTGGATCAACTCAGGCCACGGCGGGCCGGCGGGCGACCAGCAGTGCGGGGAAGGCCTTGTGCACGGCGACGGCGATCGCCGAGGCGGCGAACATCTTCGCCACGTCTCCGGGCCAGTACGGCAGGTCGGCCAGGAAGGCGGCCGGCAGCGACAGCTGCAGCACGACCATCATGCCGACGATGCCCGCGGCATGGATCACCAGCGAGCCGGCCAGGCCGGCCAGGAAGAACCCGAGGTACTGCCTGGCGCCGGACCAGCCGGCGAACGCCTTGGCCAACGCCCCGGCGATGAGGGCGCCGAACGGGAAGGCCAGCAGATAGCCGATCGAGGGCTTGCTGAGCACGGCCACGCCGGCGGCGCCGCCGGCGAACACCGGCAGTCCGGCGAAGCCGACCGCGAGATACAGCAGGGTGGCCAGGAAGCCGCGCCAGGGACCCAGCACGAGGCCGGCCAGCACGACGGCGAGCGTCTGCAGGGTGATCGGCACCCCGACGCCCACCGGAATGGCGGGCGTGAGCGAGAAGGCCGCGATCAGCGCGGCGAAGACCGCGACGAGCGCGATATCGGTGGCGGAGGGGGTCTTGGCGGTGGCGGGCACGAGGGTCTCCTGTCAGTGTCGGCCCGGGAAGGATACCGGGCGGAGCCGGACGTCAGCGCACGCGTTCGAGGGCGGCGAGTGCCACCGAGCTGTCCAGCGCGGGATCCCGCCAGGCGAGGTGGGTGACGGCCCACAGCGCGTCCAGCTGGGCGGACAGGTCGTCGGGCACGTCCGCGAGCACGATCCGGCCGTCGTGCACGTCGGCCACCTGTCCGCGGCACGCGGCCCGGTGCGCGCCGAGTTCGACGTCCCGCGCCGGCTCCAGGAGCGCCCGGACGTCCGCACCGATGTGGGTGGGCCGCTCGCCCGGCCCGGCAGCGACCAGATCGGCCTTGCCGTGCGCGCCGGTGAACACCATCAGCGAGTCGATGCCGGCGTTGGCCGCCCCGACGATGTCGGTGTCGATCCGGTCGCCGACGAAGATCGGCAGGGATGCACCGGTACGCCGAATCGCCTCGTCGAGCATGGGCCGGAACGGCTTGCCGAAGATGGTGGGTTCGCCGCCGACGGTCAGCGCGACCACCGCGACCGCCCCGCCGGCGCCGGGCACGAGCCCGCGTTCGGTCGGCCGGGACGCGTCGTCGTTGGTGGCGTACCAGCGGGCACCGGCCTGGATCGCCAGGGCGGCCTCGTCGAGGCGCGGCCAGGTCATCGCTGGGTCGTAGCCCTGCACGACCGCGTCCGGGGCCTCCGCAGCGGTCTGGACGGGCACCAGTCCCGCCTCGACCACCAGCTCGGCCAGACTGGCGGTGCCGGCCACGAGGACCTTTGCCCCCCGCGGCAGTTCGCGGGCCATTCTGGCCACGGCCACCTGCGCGCTGGTGAGGACGTTGTCCGCGTCGGCGTGGAAGCCGAGGCCGTTCAGCTGGTCGATCACCACCTGCGCGGCGCGGGCGGCATTGTTGGTGACGAACATCACCGTCTTCCGCCTGGCCTGCAGGTCGTCGAGGGCGCTCGTCGCTCCCTCGACGGCCAGTGGCCCGAGGTAGATCACCCCGTCGAGATCGAAGAACGCCGCATCGTAGGCGTCGATGAGCGCGGTCACTCCTGGGACACCCCTTCTGCGGCGTCCTCCGGCGCCTCACCGGTCTCGTCCGCCGGCTCGTCCTCGGATTCGTCGTACTCGATCACCAGTCCGCGCAGCGCCGCCAGCCGGTCCTCGGCATCGGTGGACTGGTCGGGGTCGAGCCGGACGACGGCATCGAACCAGCGCTCAGCCTGGTCGCTCTCCCCGGCCCGCTCCAGCAGGTCGGCGTAGGCGTACCGCAGCCGCGCCCTGGCGACCTTCGGGCCACGTGCACCGATCCGTTCGATCTCGGCTCTCAACAGCCGCAGGGCCTCGTCGCGGCGCCCGGTGTCCACCCGGATCCCCGCCTCGACCAGTCGCAGCTCGACGAGCGGGCCGACCTCGGGGTTGGCGGCCAGGCCTTCCTTGATCAGCTTCAGGGCAGCCTGGTGCCTTCCCAGCGCACGCTCGCAGTCCGCCATCGCTGGCAGGTACTCGTCCCCGCCGCGCATCCGCCGCAACGCCCGGAACTCAGCCAGGGCAGCGGCGTAGTAGCCGGCGGCGTACGCCGTCTCGGCGGCAGCCTCCCGGGTGATGGGCAGTCGCGCCGCACGCCGGCGAGCGGCCTCCGCGTGGGCGTGGGCGAGTTCGGGATCGGTGTCGATCAGCTGCCCAGCCATCAGCAGGTGGGCGCCCACCGTCTCGGCACGCTCGGCGGAGAGACCACGCAACTCCGCTCGGACGCCACGCGGCAACTGCCGCAGATCCAGCCCCTTCGGGGTCTCCGGTTCGTTCGGCTTCGCAGCCAGCCCGGGTCGCGGCGCCTCTCTGGGACGATCGTCCGGTCGTGCCTCCCGGTGTGGACGCTCGCCCGGTCGGTCGCCCGGTCTGCTCTTGCTGTAGGGACGGTTCTCCGAGCGTTCCGGCCTGCCCTTGCCGTACGGGCGATCTCCAGCCCGTTCCGCCCGCCCACTCTCGCGGTAGGGACGATCACCGGTCCGCTCGCCCGGCTTGCTCTTGCGGTACGGACGACCGTCCCCGCGCTCACCCGGCCTGCCCTTGCCCTGCGCACGACCACCGGTCTGCTCGGCGGGCCCGCTCTTGCGATAGGGACGGTCACTCCCCGTCGCGTCGATCGGCTTGCTCTTGCGGTAAGGGCGCTCCTCCGAGCGCTGCCCCGGCCCGCTCTTGCGGTACGGACGATCACCCGCCTGCTCCGCCGGCCTGTCCTTGCTGTACCGACCGTCTCCCGAGCGGCCCACTGGTTTGCCCTTGCCGTAGGGTCGGTCACCGGACCGATCGGCGGGCTTGCCCTTCCCGGTCGGACGACCAGAGCCCGAACTCGCACCCTGTCCGCCAGGACGTCCCGTCTGGCCGCGACCGCTTGGCCGACCGGACCGCTGCGGTCCTCGGCTGTTCTTGTCAGGGGTGGGATTGCTCACCGCACCATCCTGCCCTTCCGCACCGTGGCGGTGCAAAGTCATGGACAAAGCACAACACCCCCGTGGGGCCGAAGCTCCACGGGGGTGTTTGTATGTCCGGCGACGTCCTACTCTCCCACAGGTTCCCACCTGCAGTACCATCGGCGCTGAGAGGCTTAGCTTCCGGGTTCGGAATGGAGCCGGGCGTTTCCC
>NZ_JARKPQ010000301.1 GCF_029975155.1 Propionicimonas sp.
TTCACCACCGACATCACCAAACTCTCCTGCTGCGCAGCATGAACCCGCACAGGGATCCCTATACCGGAGCGTCGAGCCTGGCGACCTCTCTCGTTCGCTTTGGCTCCGTCAGAGACCGAACGCTCCTCCGCTGACGAGGATGACGATGCCGAGGCCGATCAGGACGATGGGGAACAGGATGTGTTCCCAGCGCTCGAGGACTTCAGCGATCGGCGGCCGGGTGGCAACGAACTTGGCGACTACGACCAGGACCGCGACGAGCGCGAGGAAGACGAGGCAGTAGGCGACCACTGCGATGGGTTCCACGCTGAGGAAGACGGGGACATAGACGCCGATGTTGTCTCCGCCGTTGGCGAAGGTGACTCCTGCGACGGTCCACGCGCTGACCTTCGTGCCCGTGACCTTGGCGTCATCGTCGTCATCGTCTCCGCGCCAGGCTTGCCATGCAGCCCAGAGACCGAGGGCCAGGGGGATGAGCCCGAAGTACGGGATAGCTGCTGAGGGCAGGAATGCTCCGGCTCCGATAGTCACCAGCACAGCGGCACCGAGGATGCAGGCGAACCCCACGTACTGGCCGACCAAGATGCGGGTGGTCGTCCCGCGTTGGCCCGCGCCGCGGGCGAAGAACAAGGAGAGCACGATGATGTCGTCGATGTTGGTCGCGATGAACAGGCCGATTGCCTGCAGGACCGCAGCCAGGATCACGCGCCCGCCTCTGCTGCGTCGCATCCGTGCACCGAGCAGGCAGGATCGATGCACGGGGCGTTCTCGTCAACCGCGAGGGTGACGTCAACCAGGGCGGTCAGCGCCTGCGTCAGGTGGGGATCGGCGATCTCGTAGCGCGTCTTGCGGCCCTCGGGTTCGGCAGCAACGATGCCGCAGTCGCGCAGGCACGCCAGATGATTGGACACGTTGGAGCGTGTGAGGTCCAGATCGCGGGCCAGCTCTGCCGGGTAGGCCGGCCGGTCGAGCAGCGTCAGGATGATCCGGGACCTGGTCGGGTCGGCCAGCGCGCGGCCCAACCGGTTCATCACGTCCAGGCGAGAAGCAATGGTCAGCATGCGCTGAACTATACAGCGAGGACTGAAGTGGTTTTACGCAGCCCGGAGTCGCTAAGCGTGCGAACGAGGCTGTGTCAGTTGGGGATCGACCCACGGGACGATTCGCCCGATCATCAGGGAACTCACGAAGCGGCGACAGAACCCCGCCACATAACGGCCAAGGCCACAGTCGAAGACGAGGCAAAACAACACTCCTGTCGGAAGGTCTAGGCATGACGCCACACGGTCAAACCGTCGGATACGTGCGGGTGTCCAGCACCGAGCAGAACCTGGCCCGCCAGCTCGACCTCATCGGACCGGTTGATCGGCTGTTCCAGGACAAGGTAAGTGGTGGATCTCGCGCCAACCGCATCGGCCTCGCCGAGTGCCTGGCTTACATCAGGGCGGGCGACACCATCCGGGTTGCCTCAATGGATCGCCTCGCCCGGTCACTGATCGATCTTCAGCAGCTCGTTGACGAGATCCTCGCCGAGGGCGCCACCATTCATTTCGTAAAAGAGGGACAGACCTATTCTGGCGCCAGGGACGACTCGATGAGCCGGCTGATGCTGCAGATCCTCGGGGCCTTCGCCGAGTTTGAACGCAACCTGATCCGCGAACGCCAGGCCGAGGGGATCCGCATCGCCAAGGCGGCCGGCAAGTACCGAGGACGCGCGAAGTTGCTCAACCCCGAGCAACTCAACCTAGCTCGCGAGCTGGTGGATCAGGGAGTTCCCAAGACCCGCGTTGCAGGCAGACTGGGCGTCCACCGTTCGACGCTCTACAGAGCCCTCGCCCAACAGGCCTCTGCCGGCGTCTGAATGCCGACATTGGACCCACGTAAGGCCCAGTTGGCATCCCTTCGCACCGACGGGTGTGAGTCATGGACGTGTCGTTGATGGGTTCGGCCTTGTCGTTCCCTAATCTGATTGTGGGTTGCATAATCAGATTGTTGGGAGGGTGCGGTGGGTAAGGATTACTCGTTGATGACGGTCCGCCAGCTTGAGGACCTGCGGTTGTTGGTGTTGACGCGGATCGAGGCGGTGCCGGAGTTCCGTCGTGGCTCGTTGCAGGTCGGGTACCGCAAGTGCGGGAAGGCGTCGTGCCGGTGCGCCAGGCCGGGTGAGCAGGGCCACGGCCCGCGGGGGTTGTGGACCCGCACGGTCAAGGGCACCGGATCGCGGGGGCAATACATCCCGGTGGAGCACATCGATCAGGTGCGCGCCGAACTGGAGAACTATGCCCAGTTCGAGGGGTTGATCGCGGACTATGTCGAGATCAACGAGGCATTGTGCAGGGCGCGGGTCGGGCCGGGAGCGGGCGCCCGGAAACGCCCCGCCGCGACCGGTGGGGAAAAAGGGGGCGCCGAAGCGAGCCCGCAGGTGAGCCCGCCGGGGATGCGCTGACGGCGCTGGCCGACCAGATCGCCGAGATCGCCGCGGCAGAGGCCCGCGCCCTGGTGCATACCGTCGCCGGTCTGGCCGCAGGTGCCGGGCAGGGCGGGGTGCTGGAGGCGATCGAGCGGGCCGCGCAGCAGTCCGCCGCCGCGATCGGGCTGGTCGCGATGGCCGGGGTGATCGATTGGGCCAGCCGGCAGGACCCCGCCGGTGCGTGGTGTCCCCGTGATCCCGCGCATAGTCCCCGCCTGGTGCAGCGGCGACCCAAGACGGTACGCACCCTGCTCGGGACGCTGCAGATCGAGCGCGGTTATCATCACTGTCAGGCCTGTCACCGGGCCGGCGTCTCGGGAGGGTTCGCGCCGTTCGACGACCATCTCGGGATCGCGGGCACGAGCCTGTCGCCGGGCCTGTCACGGGCATCGGCGCTGGCCGGTGCCGAGATGCCGTACGCGAAAGGGTTCGAGTTGATCTCGACGGTGACCGGGCTGGATCTGGCGTCGGTGGCGACCCTGGCCCGTACGACCCGGGCGAACGGGGCCCGCGCAAGAGTGTTGATCGACGCCGAACACCAACAGGTCGGCACCGCACCCCGCCCGGTCCCGGCCGCCCACGCGAACCTGCCCGACCTGTGCTACCTCATCCTGGACGGCACCGGAGCACCCATGCTGCCCTCCGAAACCGTTGGCCGGGCCGGGAAGGACGGTGACCGGGCCGGCACCCGCGAGGTCAAGATCGGCTGCCTGTTCACCCAAAGCGGTCTCGACCCGCTAACCGGTGAACCCGTCCAGGACCCCGACTCGGTCAGCTACCTGTCCACGTTCGAACCCGCCGCCGGCTTCGCCCGCCAGGTCAAAGCCGAATACCACCGACGCGGGTTCGACCAAATCCGCCAACCCATCGTGCTCGGCGACGGCGCCAAATGGATCTGGAACATCGCCGACCAACACTTCCCCCACGCCACCCAGATCGTCGACTACTACCACGCCCGCGAACACCTCGCCGACCTCACCAAACTCCTCACCGGCATCCTCGACGACCCCGCCAGCTTCGAACAAGCCCTCACCGACCACCTCGACCTCGGCGACACCCCAGCGATCGCAGACGCCGTCACCGCGCTCGACCTGCCCCACCGGGCCCCCGACCTGGTCAAACCCGCCGCCACCGAGATCGGCTACTTCACCGGCAACCACCACCGCATGCAATACACCGACTTCAAAGCCAACGGCTACTACATCGGCTCCGGCCCCGTCGAAGCCGCCTGCAACACCATCGTCAAACAACGCGCCAAACGCGCCGGCATGCACTGGACCATCAAAGGACTCGACCCCATCCTCGCCCTACGCACCCTCCACCAATCAGGCCGCGACCACATCCTCTGGCCCACACCACAAACCTGACGCACACCC
>NZ_JARKPQ010000303.1 GCF_029975155.1 Propionicimonas sp.
ATCGCCACGAAAGCGTCTTCGCCGAGCGGATAGTAGGTCGTTTCGGTATCCCGGTAGGCCCGGAAGGGTCCGCTCGACTCGAGGTAGGCGATCTGGCGGGCGGCGTCCGGATCGATGCTGACCACCGGATGCCGGCCGGTAGCGACCGGCTCCAACTCGGGGAGCTGCTCGTTGAGTTCACCGGGCAGCACAGTCAACGCACCGGCGGCCGACTTCTGATCGATGGCCGCCAGATCCTGCACCGCGCTGTATCGCAGCATCTGCCGCCGGCTGCCGGTGCGGGCACCGAAGAGCAGATAGAACGTTCCTCCGAACAGCGGCATCAGCATGATGGGGATCGTCCAGGCAAGCTTGTACTCGACCTGCATGCGCGAGTTGAGGATGAACGCCACAACGCCGATGCTGATCAGGCCCGAGATCGTGCCGATCCATGGGGACAGCTCACTGGTCCGCAGCAGCAAAAGCGCGAAGACGACAATCTGAAGGATCAGCGCCAGGGCGGTCAGCGCCACGCGACCGCCGATCGCGGCGAAGCGTCGCCAAGAGTTGCGAGCCTTCCCCTTCCGCACCTCCAGATTCGCCTCCACTCCTCAAGTATTACGGATTGGCCTCGCGCCAAGGTTCCACGTCCGCCGTCGGACCGCTACCGTGGGCTCATGAGTGCAGCCGCCAGCCGACCAGTCCTGACGATCCGGGGAGTTGAGCTGGGAGTCGGCCGCCCCAAAGTGATCGTCCCGCTCACCGACGCCCACGATTCCAGCCTGATCGCCTCTGCGAAACGCATCGCCGCCAGCCGAACCGACATGGTTGAGTGGCGCGTCGACCGCTACGCCGCTCGTGACGACCACACGAAGGTCGTGGCGATGGCCGCCCGCATCCACGAGATCATCGGTGAGCGGCCGCTGCTGTTCACTCCACGCACCAAGCATGAGGGCAGCGACTGGAATCCGCCGGGCGACAGCTATCGCGACATCATCGCCGATGCCTGCGCGTCCGGCACCGTTGACATGGTCGACGTGCAGTACTTGAACCCTGCAGTCAAGAGGTGCTTTGAGGCGGCTCGTGCGCACCAGGTGCCGATCATCGCCTCCAACCACGACTTCAATGGGACGCCGAGCGCGACGGCGATCGCCGACGGCCTGGACGCGATGGCCTCGCTGGGCGCCGATGTCGCGAAGATCGCTGTGATGCCCCGCAAGCCGGTCGATGTCGCGGCGCTGCTCGAGGCAACCGCGGTGGCCGCGCAAACGATCAAGGTGCCACTGATCACTATGTCGATGGGACCGCTGGGCGTGATTTCACGGCTGGCAGGGCAGGTTTTCGGGTCATGCGCCACCTTTGCCACCCTGGGCGGCGAAGGCTCGGCCCCCGGCCAGCTTCCGTTGGATGAGGTGCTTGCCGTGATGGACCTGCTCGGTCGTGATCTGTGAGTCCGCTGCGGCACTGATTGGGCAGCGACGTGGCGGTGCTGAGCGATGGCGTGATCGAGCTGGTTCCGGTCGACCCGGCTCAAGCCCAAGAACTCGCCCTCGGACGCAGCCCGCTGCCGGCGGTCGCCGACTATCCGCACGCCGACACCGCGGCGACGGCGAGAATGCTGCGCGACAGCCTCGGGATCGACAATTGGGTGCCCGGATTCGGGATCTACCTGATCGTCCGCCTGTCCGATGGTCTGGTGGTGGGCGACGCCGGCTTCCACACCCCACCGGATCTGCGCGGCAGCGCCGAGATCGGCTACGGTCTGGCACCCTCGGCCCGGGGATTCGGGTTCGCCGGCCGCGCAGTCCGGCTGCTGGTCGATTGGGGGTTCGCGCAGCCGTCGCTGTCGTCGATCATCGGCGAAACTGCTGCGGACAATGCCGCGTCCATCCGGGTGCTGCAGGCCTGCGGATTCACTCGTATCACGGCACGCGGCAACCGCGAACGCTATCGGCTGCAGCGCGGTGAACGCTCGTCGCGGGCGTGACCGCCGTTGCGAGCGCTCGCTGCGACCGCAGCTCAGATCTGCAACGTGCCGCCCATCACCATCGTGCGGTTGGGTGGTAGCCGGAATGCCTCGCCACGCGGTGTGGCGTTGTGGACCAGCCAGATGTACAGGCGTTTGCGCCAGGCCGCCATCGGAGAATTCCCACCGGTTTGCACCGTCAGGACGGATGCGAAATAGCGGATCTCGTCCGGTTTGATCCCCAGCTCGGGATACCGCTGGCCGATCGCAGCGATCGCGCGCGGCAGATCGCGGATCTCCTTGAATCCGAACGTGATGGTCAGATGGTAGAGCCCAGAGTAGTGCTCGGGGAACTCGTCGATGCAGACGCGTTCGTCGTCGCTGACTCGGGGCGCCGACGCGGTCTTCACGCGGACGACGTAGACCCGCTCGTGCAGCGCGCGGTTGAACCGCACATTCTCTTTGAGCGCCAGCGGAGCCGTATTCGGGTTGGCATGCAGATAGACGGCCTCACCGGGCACCCTGGTCGTTACTGTGGACTTGATGCGATCCAGGAAGTCGGGCAACGGCCCTTCGATCTCGGCGCGGCGTCCGAGCACGTAGTAGTTGCCGCTCAGCCAGGTGGTCATCACGACGACGATGATCGAGGCCGCGGTCAGCGGCAGCCAGCCACCATGCACGATCTTGGT
>NZ_JARKPQ010000307.1 GCF_029975155.1 Propionicimonas sp.
GCCGACAAGATCAGGAAGGTCGGCTGGAAGACGGCGACGGGCAGCTTCCTGCCCATCGACGGGTCCTGGGTGAACGAGTAGATGAGCACGCACAAGGTCACGAAGACCGAGACCACCAGCATCAGGGCGCTCAGCCGGTCAGCGACCAGGGTGATGCCCACCGGAGCCGACCAACCGCCCACATCGAGGGTCAGCGGGCCGCTCATCGACAGGTAGGCGATGAAGACGGCGTCCAGCTGGACGACGACCAGGGCGATCAGGGAGACCACCCGCTGGGCGGTGTGGTGGCGGGCAAGCAGCAGCGTGAGGGCGGCCGCGGCGAACGGGACCAGCACCGGGATGCCGAGTACCCACGACCAGTCAGCGGGGTTCACTGTCGGCACCCCCCGCCTGGGTCTTCCTGGCCTTGGGCGGAGGGGTCACCATCACCGCAGGCAGGTCCTCGGTCTCGTCGAAGATGCTCGCGGCCTGCTCGTCCAAGGTGGCGCCCGAGTCGTCCGTCACGCGTTCGGCAACCGCATCACGGGCCGCAGCAAGAGCGATCCGGCGGTCCTCACGGTCGTCCTGCACCTCGTCGTCGCCGTTGAGCTGCCAGGTCCGATAGGCCATGGCAAGCATGAATGCGGTCAGGGCGAGCCCGATGACGATCGCGGTCAGCACCATCGCCTGCGGCAGCGGATCGGCCATCTCGGAGACTTCGGACTGCCCGAGGATCGGCGGAGCACCGGCCCGGCCGCCGGCCATCAGCAGCAGCACGTTCACGCCGTAGGTGATCAGGCTGACCCCGATGATGATGCGGCTCAGCGAGCGCTCGAGGACGAGTATCACCCCGGCGCCGACGAGGACGCCGACCAGGATGAGCAGCGGCAGCGAGGGAGCCATGTCGATCATCGCTGCACCTCACCTTCGGATGCCTGCGCGTCTGCTGGGATGCCGGCCGCAGTCCGCTCGAGGGCCGCGCGGAGATCGGCACCAACATGGATCTCCTCGTTGACCTCGAGGGCGGTCGCGTCGTGAGCGATGTCCGGCGCGGAGCTGCCCTCGGCCTCGGCCTGCCGGTCGATCTCGCCGCCGAGCGAGCTCAAGATGTCGAGCACCAGGCCGACGACGATGAGATAGACGCCGGTGTCGAAGAACAGCGCCGTCGCGAGATGCACCTCATGGAAGATCGG
>NZ_JARKPQ010000320.1 GCF_029975155.1 Propionicimonas sp.
GAGGTTCAACTCCTCTCTCGCGCACAACGATGTATGGTCCCCTGACTACATCAAATCCCCTCTGACAAGGACTTCGGTCCTTCTCAGTTGTGGACTCCCATGGACACGGATGGCCTTCAGAGGCCTCCCATTCCCCACGTATTCCCCACGGTTCCCCACGTATTCCCCACGACATCCGTGGCGTGGGGAACGCCGTCGGCGTCGCCCACTGTCCACCCGACCGTCCTTCGGCCCGTTACGGAGTGTGACGGGAGGGGCGCACCATGGGTAGACCACGGGCCAAGGCCAAGCGCGGCTTCGGCGAGGTCGGCCAGCTGCCGAGCGGGCGGTACCGGGCGCGCTACACCGGCCCCGACGGCGGCCGGCACAGCGCTCCGATCACCTTCGTCGCCCGGATCGACGCCGAAGGGTGGCTGGTCGACCAGGAACGGATGATCAGTCGCGGCGAGTGGGAGCCGCCGGCCCGTCAGGTCAGGGAGGTTCACGAGGCACCCCTGTTGCTGGGTGAGTACGCCGCCACTGTGGTGGCCCGCCGCCGGATTCGGCCGGGCACGGCGGCGCTGTACGCGAAGCTGCTGCGCTTGACGATCCTTCCGGCGTTCGGGAAGCGGCCCCTGGGCGAGATCACTGCCGCGGAGGTCTCGACCTGGTATGCCGGGATGCGGTCGACGCCCACGCAACAGGCAAACGCCTACGGGCTGCTCAAGTCGATCTTCAAGGAGGCCGTCGAGGAGCGGCTCGTGGAGGTGAGCCCGTGCCGAGTGAAGGCGGGCACCCAGAAGGAACGCGCGCGTGAGATCGAGGTGCTCACGGTCGACCAGCTCAACCGCTACCTGGCTGCTGTGCCCGAGGCGCGGCGGGTTCCGCTGTTGCTGGCCGGATGGTGCGGTCTGCGTTCCGGTGAGGTCCGCGGGCTCCGGGTGCGTGACCTGGATCTGGACCTCGGCGTCGTCCACGTCCGCCAGGCCGTCGTGCGACTCAAGGGGCAGCTCCTGATCGGCCCACCCAAGACGGGCGCCGG
>NZ_JARKPQ010000337.1 GCF_029975155.1 Propionicimonas sp.
GCCTCCTCATAGCCGTAGACCAGGCCAGGGGTCCGGGCGATCCACTTGAACCCGGTCAGCGTCTGCGCCGAGCCCAGCCGGTGTTCCGCAGCGATCGCATCCAGCAGGGACGACGAGACGATCGACCTGGCCAGCACCCGGCGTGCATCACCGGCATAGCATGCGCCCAGGTAGTCGCCCAGCAGCGCGCCGACCTGGTCGCCGGTCAACTGCCGCCAGCCACCGTCGGCGGAACTGTCGGGCACCGCCAGCGCGCAACGATCGGCGTCGGGGTCGAGAGCGACGACCAGATCGGCGGAGAGCTCGCGGGCCAAGGTGATCGCCAGATCGAGCGCCCCAGGCTCCTCGGGATTCGGGAAGGCCACAGTCGGGAAGTCCGGATCAGGATCCCGCTGAGCGGCCACCAGCTGCAGATCGACGACTCCGGCCGCGGTCAGCACGCCGTTCGCCAGCTCGGCTCCGACTCCGTGCATCGCGGTCAGCACTACCCGCAGCCCATCGATCTGCTCGGGGGTCTTGCTGAGCCTGGCGAGTCGGGAATTGAGGGCCAGCGCCGCGGTGCGGTAGGAGTCCTCGACGGATTCGTCGAGCATCTGCCAGCCGCCGGCCTCCACCGGGATGCCATCGGCCGGGCCGGACGCCTCGATCGCGGCCATGATCTGCTCATCGACCGGACTGACCAGCTGAGCTCCACGTCCTGGACCTGAGACCATGCGGCCGCCCAGATACACCTTGTAGCCGTTGTCGCAGGCCGGGTTGTGGGAGGCGGTGATCATCACCCCCGCGTCGGTGTCCAGGTCGTTGATGGCGAAAGCGAGCACCGGGGTGGGAGTGGCGTGCGGAAGCAGGAAGGCCCGTCCGCCCGCGGCCACCACCACACCGGCGACGGTACGCGCGAACTCCCATGACCGATGCCGGGCGTCGTGTCCGATCACCACGTGGACGTCGTCGCCCACGGCGCGCCGCAAGACCGCGCAGAGCCCGGCGGTGGCACGGGTCACCACGGCGGTGTTCATCCGGTGCGGACCGGCACCGATCGCTCCCCGCAGACCCGCGGTGCCGAAGGTCAGCAATCCGGACATCCGATCGTCCAGGTCGTCGACGGCGCGCTGATCGCCCGACTCGGCCCGATCGACGAGGTCCCGCAGCTCCGCCCGGTCGCCGGCGTCCGGATCGTGTTCGATCCACTCCCGTGCGCTGACTGCTGCTTGCATGGCCCCACCCCTCGGCTGAGCATCGGTCTATCCTGAGGGCTACGCCCTACCGGCTATTCTTCCCCGATCTGCACACCCGTGAGAGGAGCCCGCACGCATGGCAACTCCGCACATCGCAGCCGAGCCCGGCGACTTCGCCCCGGCCGTGCTGATGCCCGGCGATCCCAAGCGGGCCGAGCGGATCGCGACCCTGCTGATGCCCGACGCCCGCGTGGTCACCGATGTTCGCGGCATGCTCGGCTTCACCGGCACCGTCGACGGCCGCCCGCTGAGCGTGATGGGCTCGGGTATGGGCCAGCCTTCGATCACGATCTACGCTACTGAGTTGTTCTCAGTATTCGGGGTGCAGCGGATCATCCGGGTCGGCACCTGCGGCGCCATCTCGCCGGCGGTGTACATCGGCGATGTCATCATTGCGCAGGGGGCGCACACCACCTCGAACATCAATCAGCTTCGGCTGCCCGGGCTCAACTTCTCGTCGGTGGCCGACTTCGGGCTCACCTGCGCCGCCGTCGATGCGGCCGCGTCACTGACCGGCGCGGACGCACCGCAGGTGCATGTCGGCATGGTGGTTTCGGACGACCACTTCTACCTGACCAATCTCGATCCGCAGTGGTGGACCAAGCTCGCCCAGTACGGGGTGCTCGGGGTCGAGATGGAGGCGGCTGCGCTGTTCGCCACCGCAAATGAGTTCGGGAAACAGGCGCTCGCCGTGCTGACCGCCTCCGACCAACTGTTCGATCCGTTGTCGAAGATGTCGCCCGAGCAGCGCGAAACCCGCTTCGCCGGTGCCCTGAGGCTGGCCGTCGCGGCAGCCTTCAGCTGACCCGGCCACCTATCCGCCGCAGGTGGGTCGGGTTGTCTGCACCCCCTGCAGACAACTTGACCCAAGTGCGGCGGTCTTCACTCCCGCCAGGTGAAGACCACCTCCGGACGTCCCGACCCCGCGGCCCGCTGGCTACGGACGACACGTCCCTCATCGGCCAGATACTGCAGATAGCGCCTGGCAGTCACCCGCGAGGTCGCCAGCGAGCGCGCCACTTCGGAGGCGCTCAGCCCGGCAGGTGCCGCCTCCCGTAGCACGGCGATCACCTGATCCAGCATCTCGCCGACAAGTCCCTTCGGTGGCAGCCCCGTGCCGACGGTCGGACGGCGCAGATCACGAAACACCGCGTCCACGCCGCGCTGCGTGGTGACCTCCGGCGAGTCGAGCCGGGCCCGGTACTGCTGATACGCCTCCAACCGCTCACGCAGATCACTGAACGTGAACGGCTTCAGCAGATAGCCGACGACCCCGAGCCCGACGGCGCTGCGCACCAACCGCGCTTCCCGCGCCGCGGTGATGGTCAGGATGTCGGTCGATCCGCCCGCCGCCCGGATGCATCGGACGATGTCGAGCCCGTTGCCGTCCGGAAGATTGAGGTCCAGCAGGATCAGGTCGACGTCGTGGCTGCGCAGTAC
>NZ_JARKPQ010000235.1 GCF_029975155.1 Propionicimonas sp.
GCTTTTAACAATAATGTATCTGTTTCAATTTCCAGAATTGATGTATAAGCATTTTGTAAATTTGTAAAGTAAGGTTCTTCCTCTTTCAGTAATTCACCAATTTCATAAAGTTTGTTATAAGCATACAGCGTTTCTGAATTAGTATAATTTCCCTGAATTATTGTAAGATAATATGTCTTTGATGCTTCTATCTCACCACCATAAAACAGCTTATCTGCAATTGAGTAATTCTCTTCAAGTGCACCTATCCCTGATGATTCACGCTCTCTTGCACCAATTGTATCAACGATTTGTCCGTCTGTAGTAGATATAAATAAATCATCACACAGTACATCAGGTACAGAAATATCGCAATAATTTGCAGTTGGTTCATATATCGGCATCAGTGTACCAAATCTTTCTGGTGATGGGCCAACAACACCCCAGTAATTATTAATAATATTAAAGCCCTCAGTGCTTCTTTTTCCTGTTATCAGAGGAATGGTAAGATAAGAAGGAACATTTGTTCTATCATCATTTATACTGTTAAATCCATTGCTTAATAAAATGTCAGCCTTGTTCAAGTATATTTCAACTCCTCTGGGAATTGCTATGGGTATAGCTGGAGGAGGAGATTGAACAGGTATACCATTATTCTGTATTATATTACAACCTCCTATTAAATACCAGCAGTGATTATTTGATACTAATTGCTGAACAAGGTTTGGATAAGAACCGAGGCTCGAATAAATGCCGCATATATAATTATTTTCAATTGTATTTATACCCATATCAGGTGATGAATATGCTAGCGAAACACCGTAATTATGATATCTTATTGTATTGTTTCTAAGATAACCACCGCTGCTGCTCATTAATATACCCGGCATTGGTGAACCTGGTGCTGACTGCAGACCTGAAATTGTATTCCAGGAAATATATGCTGAGCTTACCATATTGAGATGCAGACCAAGATTGCATTGAGTAATTGCGTTTTGTTTAATTATAACTTCAGTACTGTTAAACACGCGAATACCTGTTCCGCAGTTTGTTATGTTACATTTATAAATATAAGGTGTGTTCATTATAACGGGAGATTCCGCGTTACCGAAATGAAATAATGCAATACCTGTGTTTGTACAATTAGAAATAGTTGTATTTGAAATATTAATACTTGCTTCATTCTCGACACTTATTCCATTTTGTGGTCCGGTAATATTACAATAAGAGATTGTCGGTGAAGCACCAGGATTTACAACAACACCAACATCAGTTAAAGAATTAAACTCAAGAGATAATCTTGATGT
>NZ_JARKPQ010000022.1 GCF_029975155.1 Propionicimonas sp.
GTGTCATCCCGGGCTTGACCCGGGATCCCCGTCGGCCGGGTCGCCAGGCCGGTGCAGGGATCCCGGCATTCGCCGGGATGACGGGTGGGGTGGCCGATCAGCTGCTCCCTGAGGAGCGTCCCGGTGAGGAACGAACCGGGACGCGTCACGAAGGCCGCGGATCAACTCAGCGCTTCGACCACCTTGGCGATCCGGCGCTGGCGGGTGGCGTCGGTCTTGGCGTCCGTGACCGAGCGGACGCGCTCCTTGCGGTGGGACGGGGCCAGGGCGTCGAACCGCTCCCTGAGCCCGGCCGCGGCGAGGACGTCGGCGAGGTCGTCGGGGACGGGTGTGACCCGTGGTGACGGGTCGTGGGTGAGCGTGACCTCGTGGGTCTCGCCGCCGGCCACTCCTGCGGCCACGCGATGCTCCCTGGCGAGCGGGATCAGGTAGCGTCCGCCCATCACGGCGATCGTGGAGGGGTAGCTGTAGCCGGCGATGGTCACGACGACCGGCACCCGCTTGCCGGCGCCGAACGAGGTGACGACGTCCTCGGGCACCTCGATGCCGACGTTGTTGCCGTCGAGGAACAGGGTGGTGGTGAAACTCGGCATCTCACTCGCTCTCGGATCGGGTTCGCGTCGAACGTCCATTGTGCACGTCGCTGCGCCTCTGCCGGCAGGGGTGGGCCCTTGGTGACGCGCTCGCTCGTTCCTCGCGAGCGCTCCTCAGGGAGCGGAAAAGGTCGCCTCCTACTTTCCGCTCAGGGTGCGCTCGAACAGGGCGCGGAGGTGGCTGGGCAGGCCGGGCTCGGCGACCTCGACGTCCACCGCGGCGGCACGGCAGACCACGCCGTAGCAGAAGGCGTCCGGGAGAGGTCGGTTCGTGGCGGCCAGTCGGGGGAGTTCCTCGCCGGCGAGCAGGTGCTGCCAGGCGCGCCGGTCGGGGTCGGGCAGCTCGGCGAGGGTGGTGCGGCGCTCACGCGGGATGCCGGCGAACCCACCCGTCCGGCGCAGCAGGA
The DNA here is from genome assembly GCF_029975155.1 of Propionicimonas sp. GTDB lineage: Bacteria > Actinomycetota > Actinomycetes > Propionibacteriales > Propionibacteriaceae > Propionicimonas. The sequence continues at coordinate 1,001 of NZ_JARKPQ010000022.1, forward strand.
GCGCTGCGCTCGGGTCGAGCTGTTCGCCGTCGGTCGCGGGTGGCTCGGGGACGTCCGTCCCCACCCCCACCTGCTGCCAGGCCGAGCGGATCGCCTCGGCCTCGGCGTCCTCGCCGAACCGGGCGACGGCTGCGGCCACGGTCAGCTCTGCGAAGGCGGCGAAGTCGCAGTCGGGCGTGATCCCGGACCCGGTGAGCACCTCGAACCAGACCCGTCCGGCCTTCTCCCAGGCGTGCCCGCCGATCGCCGTTGCGGCGATCGCGAACGCCCGATTGGGGATGCCGGAGTTGTAGTGCACGCCGCCGTTGTCCTCGCGGGTGTGGATGTAGCCGCTCATGTGGTCGGGCTGCGGGTCCTTGCCCAGGCGCGGATCGTCGTAGGCGGTGCCCGGATGCAGCATGCTGCGCAGCGCCGTCCCCGACACTCCGGGCAGCAGCAGGTCGGCCCCGATCAGCCAGTCGGCCTCCGCCGCCGTCTGGCCGGCGGCGTACTGGGCGACCAGCGAGCCGAAGACGTCGGAGACCGACTCGTTCAGGGCCCCCGACTGGTCGCGGTAGGTCAGGTTCGCCGTGTGTTCGGTGACGCCGTGGGTGAGTTCGTGGCCGATCACGTCGAGGCTGGCCGTGAACCGGCCGAAGATCTCGCCGTCCCCGTCGCCGAACACCATGCGTTCGCCGTTCCAGAAGGCGTTCTGGTAGCCCTCGCCGTAGTGGACGCTGCCCAGCAGGCGCATGCCGGCGCCATCGATCGAGTTGCGTCCGTAGACCTCGTCGAACAGCCTCCAGGTGGCGCCGAAGCCGTCATAGGCCTCGTCCACGGCAGCGTCGCCCGTAGCGGGAGCGCCCTCCGCGCGTACCGACCGTCCGGGGAGGTTCTCGGTGTTGCCGGCGTCGAACACCTCCCGGGACGGTCCGGACGCGGGTGTGGCCGTCCGGGCCGCGAGCGCCGTCCGCGCGGTGCCGGCGGCCCGGGCCTCGCGCTTGCGGGAGTCGACGACGAGGGTGTGCCGCGCGAGGTCGGCGATCGGCACGGCGCTCTCCGCGAGGTGCCGTAGCAGGTACGGCGGGACGATCTGGTGGTGGGTCATGCCTCCAGCATGCCGCGCGCCCCTGACATCGCACCGGCAGAGCGGCGACCAACCGGGGACAGGTCCCATTCTCATTCACAACGACGGTGAATGAGAATGGGACCTGTCCCCGTTCAGGCGGGGTCGGAGATGTCGGCCAGGTCTGCGCCGAGGGCGGCGACGGCGGCGTCCGCGTCCAGCAGGACGGTGGCGCCGGGCTCGCCGGCGCCCAGGGAGATCGTGCGACCGGCGATGGTGGCGTCCGCGATCACCGGCCAGGCCGTCCGGGAGCCGAACGGGGTGATCGTGCCGCGCTCGTAGCCGGTGGCCTCGAACGCCGCGGCCGCGTCCGGCATGGACAGCCGGCTCACGCCGAGATGGGCGCGGAGCTTCGGCCAGGCGATCTCGCGGTCGCCGGGCACGAGTACGAACAGGAAGTCGTCCGCAGCCCTGCGGACGACGAGTGTCTTGATGATGTCGGCGGGACTGATCCCGCGCAGCGCCGCCGCCTCCGCCAGCGAGCGGGCCGGACGGTGCCGGACCACCCGGTAGGCGAGGCCGGCTGACTGCAGCGCGGCTTCGGCGGGGGCTTCGTCAGGCTCGGCCATCATCGTCGGGCTCGGCCACCGACCGCTCAGGTGTGGAGGTACTCGAGCAGGTGGTTGCGCTCGTCGGTCAGCTGGTCGATGCGGTGCTTGACCACGTCGCCGATCGAGATGATGGCGGACAGCTTGCCGTCCTTCACCACGGGGAGGTGACGGAACCGCCCGTAGGTCATGGTGTGAGCCGTCGACTCGAGGCTGTCCTGGTCGCTGCACGTCTTCACCTCGACGGTCATGATCGCCGAGACCGGCTGACCGAGCACGTCCGCGCCCTCGGAGGCCAGGTGCCGCACGATGTCCCGCTCGCTGACGATGCCGGCGATCGCCGCACCGTCCTCGCTCACCACGACCGCGCCGATGTTGTACCTGGCGAGCAACTCGAGCAGCTCAGCCACGGTGGCACCCGGGGCGATGGTGACCACGTCCGCGCCCTTGGCGCGGATGATGTCCTCGATCTTCATGCTGCGGACGCTACCCCCAGCCGCACGGCCAGCACCAGAGCCGCACCGCGTGGTGAGTGCGGCTTGGTAGGGTCTGCCGCTATGACCGAGCAGCACCCGCGAACCAGGGCAGTCCGGACGGGGATCAACACCGACCCCGTCCACGGCGCGGTGGTGCCGCCGGTGTTCATGTCGACCACCTATGCCTTCACCGCCTTCGAACAGCCGGGCGCCTACGACTACAGCAGGGCGGGCAACCCCACCCGGTCGGTGCTCGCGGACGCGATCGCCGGGCTCGAGGGCGGCGCAGGAGGCGTGGTCACCGCGTCCGGCATGGCCGCGATCACGGCAACGGTGCTGGCACTGCTGCCGCCCGGCGGCACGCTGCTGGCGCCGTTCGACGCGTACGGCGGCTCGTGGCGGCTGTTCGATGCCCTGGCGCGCACCGGACGGCTGCGGCTGCGGCTGACCGACTTCTCCGACGAGCGCGCGCTGGACGAGCTCGCCGGGGCCGACCTGGTCTGGCTGGAGACGCCGTCCAATCCGCTGCTGCGGGTCACCGACATCGCCGTGGTGAGCGCCGCCGCGCACGCCGCCGGCGCACTGGTGGTGGCCGACAACACCTTCGCCAGCCCGGTCGTGCAGCGTCCGCTCGAACTCGGTGCGGACGTGGTGGTGCACTCGGCGACCAAGTACCTGAACGGCCACAGCGACGTGGTCGCGGGCGCGATCGTCGCCGCGTCCGCGGAGCAGGTGGACGAACTCTCCTGGTGGGCCAACACCCTCGGCGTCACCGGCTCCGCCTTCGACGCCTACCTCGCGCTGCGCGGTCTGCGCACCCTGCACCTGCGGATGGCCGCGTCTCAGGAGAACGCCGCAGCGGTGGTTGAACTGCTGACCTCACACCCCGCCGTGCAGGCCGTCCACTACCCGGGACTCGCCACGCACCCACAGCACGACCTCGCCGTCCGGCAGATGGACGGGTTCGGCGCCATCGTCACCTTCGACGTGGGTGGCGAGGCGGCCGTCCGCGCGCTGGTGGACGGCCTGGAGTACTTCTGCCTCGCCGAGAGCCTCGGCGGAGTGGAGTCCCTGGTGTCCCACCCGGCCACCATGACCCACGCCTCGATGCCGGCCGACATGCGCGCGGACGCCGGGATCACCGACGGCATGCTGCGGCTCAGCCTGGGCGTCGAGGACGCGTCCGATCTCGTCGCCGACCTGCGCGCGGGCCTGGACCGGGCTGCCGCCGTCTGAACGAAAAGGGGACGGGTCCTTTACCGTTCAGCCCCTTCGTGACGCGCCCTCGTCCCTCGGGCGCTCCTCAGCCTGGATCCACCGATCGCGCGCGTCTCGACAAGCTCGACGAACGGTCTCGGTGGCTCAGGGAGCGGTGATGGACTCCGGCGAGGTGAACGGAAAAGAACCCGTCCCCTTTCCGTTCACTGGGCGCTCTTCAGGGGGTCAGCGGCTGACCAGGGCGCGGAGGAAGAACAGCAGGTTCGCCGGGCGCTCGGCGAGGCGGCGGACGAAGTAGCCCCACCAGTCGGTGCCGAACGGGACATAGACGCGGACGGTCTCGCCGGCGGCGGCCAGGCGGCGCTGCTCGTCCGAGCGGATGCCGTACAGCAACTGGTACTCGTAGCTGCCGGGCTCGCGGCCGGCCTGGCGGGCGAGCTCGCCGACGGCGGCGATCATCTCCGGGTCGTGGGTGGCCAGCATCGGATAGCCGTCGCCGTCCAGCAGCGTCCGGGCGCAGGCGACGTAGCTGGCCGACACCTCCTCGCGTCGCTGGTGGGCAACCTCCGCCGGCTCGGCGTAGGCGCCCTTGCACAGCCGGATCCGGGATCCCTCGCTGGCGAGCAGCGCACTGTCGGCCAGCGTCCGGTGCAGGTAGGCCTGCAGCACACCGCCGGTGTCCGGGTAGTCCTGACGCAGCTCGGCGAGGATGCCCAGTGTGGTGTCGGTGGTCGTGTGGTCCTCCATGTCGACCGTGACCGTCGTGCCCACCTCCGCCGCGGCGGCGCAGACCGCCCGCGCGTGTTCCCGTGCGATCTCCCGGCCGCCGGGCAGCCCCAGTCCCAGCGCGGTGAGCTTGACCGACACCTCCGCGGATCCGGTCAGGCCTTCCGCCGCCAGCCGCGACAGCACGTCGAGGTAGGCGTCGCGGACGGCCATCGCCTGGGCGACCGTGGTCGTGTCCTCGCCGAGGAAGTCGATGCTCGCGCACAACCCGTCCGCTGCGAGGGTGCGGACGGCAGCGAGGCAGTCCGCGGCCGTCTCGCCCGGCACGAACCGCGCGACCACGGACGCGGTCAGCGGCAGCCGGACGGCCAGCGCCTTCACCCGGGCGCTTCGGGACAGGGCCAGCAGGATCCGCCGCAGCGCGTCGTCCACGAGCCTCATCGCGGGGATCCGGCGAGTCCGGCGACCAACTCGGCGGTCAGCTCGTCGAGGGTGTCGAGCACCACGTCCGCGAGCGCGAGGATCTCCGGCGGTGGCGGGTTGAAGTGCGGCGGGATCGCCACCACGGCCAGGCCGGCGGCGTGCGCGGAGAGGATGCCGTTCTGGGCGTCCTCGACCGCGACCGCCCGTCCCGGCTCGACGCCGAGTCGCCGGCACACCTCCACGTACACGTCCGGCGCCGGCTTGCCCGCCCCCAGCTCCTCGGTGCTCAACGTCGTGCCGAACACCCCGTCCAGTCCCATCGCACGGACGGCGGCGTCGATCAGCACCCGCGGCGACGAACTCGCCAGGCCCACCGGCCACCGCCCGGCCATCCTCCGGACGGCCTCGACCGCGCCGGGCAGCAACTCGATGCCGGACTCGTAGTGCGCGAGCATGCCGTCGATCGTGCGCTGGGCAACCTCCTGCGCCGTGCCCGTCAACCCCACCACATCGCCGAGGTAGCCCGACCATTCCTGGGTGGACATGCCCATCATCGCCCGGCTCGCCTCGTCCGGCCACGGCAGTCCCTCCGCCTCGGCGAGACCGCGTCGGACCACGTCCCAGACGTGCTCGGTGTCGGTCAGGGTCCCGTCCATGTCGAACACGACTGCGCTCATGGCGGCCATTCTGCGCCCGCCGCCACGCTCGCCGCGAATCGGTAACATCCACAGTGTGGTGGACAGTGCGCGGGCGCGGGTGACGATCTCCGTCGACCACCGTGGCGTGCGGGCGCGACCGGCGATCCAGGTGCGGCAGCACACGCTGCGGCCGTCCGGTCTGGCGCCGCTGGACGCGCTGATCGCCACCCCGGCGGAGCCGGCCGGTGTGCTGGTGTACTTCCCCGGCTTCAACACCACGCTGGGCCCGTGGGAGATCGCCAAGTGCGCGCATCTCGCCGACGCCACCTCGCTCGCGGTCGTCGTCACGGAGATCCCGGGGATGAGCCGGTTCGGCGACGGCATCCCCAAGGCCGTGCGCAAGGAGATGCTGCGCGGCCGGATCGACGCCTGGACGGAGCTCAACCTCGCCTACACCGTCGAGGCGCTCGAGGTGGGGGACGTCCGCTGCACCGAGTACCTGCAGGTGCTCGGCTACTCCACGGGCTGCTCGCTGGCGGTGTCGGCGCTGCCGGTGCTGGCCGAATGGGGGCCGATCGAGGGCCTCAACCTCGTCGAGCCGGTGGCGATCACCGAGCGCAACATCGCCGCGCTGCAGGCGCACAATCTCGCCGACTGGGGCCGGATGCCGACGGTGCTGGCCACCAACAAGGGCCATGACTGGGTGATGGCCGCCCGCCGGTCGCAGCGGCGCGAGCCGTCCGTCCGCTACTCACCGGTCGACCTGGTCGCGATCGGCCAGGTGCTCGCCACCCGCGGGCTCGTCGAGGGGCTGGACGGCATCGACCTCGCCCGCTGCGCGCTCGTCCGCGGCTCGAAGAGCTCGCTGTGCCGCCGGACCGACTACGAGCGGCTGGACGCCCTGCTGGCCGGACGCGGCGTCCCCGGCCCCACGATCACCGTGGAGGGCCTGGGCCACCAGCTGTGGCACTCGTTCCCGGTGATCGTGCAGCTGACGAGGGCGATGCTGGGAGATCTCAGGGAATACCCCCAGCCTTCCCACAGTTGAGTCTGGTGAACTCAATCACGGAAGTTGAGCGTGCTAAGCTCAACTCCGTCCAAGACTCAACCGGAGGTAGCACACAATGGCACGAGCAGTCGGTATCGACCTCGGCACCACCAACTCTGTCGTCGCCGTTCTCGAGGGCGGCGAGCCCACTGTCATCCCCAACGCGGAAGGCTCCCGCACCACCCCGTCCGTCGTGGCATTCGCCAAGGGCGGCGAGGTCCTGGTCGGCGAGGTGGCCAAGCGGCAGGCGGTGACCAACGTCGACCGCACCATCCGGTCGGTGAAGCGCCACATGGGCACCAACTGGACCGTCGACATCGACGGCAAGAAGTACACCGCGCAGGAGATCTCCGCGCGGGTGCTGATGAAGCTCAAGCGGGACGCCGAGGCCTACCTCGGCGAGCCCGTCACCAACGCGGTGATCACCGTCCCGGCCTACTTCGGCGACGCCGAGCGGCAGGCCACCAAGGAGGCCGGCGAGATCGCGGGCCTCGTGGTCGACCGGATCATCAACGAGCCCACCGCCGCCGCCCTGGCCTACGGCCTCGACAAGGGCGGCGTCGAGCAGACCATTCTGGTCTTCGACCTCGGCGGCGGCACCTTCGACGTCTCGCTGCTGGAGATCGCGGAGGGCGTCTTCGAGGTGAAGGCCACCAAGGGCGACAACCGCCTCGGTGGTGACGACTGGGACCAGCGCATCGTCGACTGGCTGGTCACGCAGTTCAAGAACAAGAACGGCATCGACCTGAGCAAGGACAAGATGGCCCGCCAGCGCCTCCAGGAGGCCGCCGAGCGCGCGAAGATCGAACTGTCCTCCGCCCAGGAGAGCTCGATCAACCTGCCGTACATCACGGCCGGCGCCGAGGGCCCGCTGCACCTGGACGAGAAGCTCACCCGGGCCGAGTTCCAGCGCCTCACCCAGGACCTGCTGGACCGCTGCCGCGCCCCGTTCAACTCGGTGCTGAAGGACGCGAACATCTCCGTCAGCAAGATCGACTTCGTGATCCTGGTCGGCGGCTCGACCCGGATGCCGGCCGTCGTCGACCTGGTCAAGGAGCTCACCGGCGGCAAGGAGCCGCACAAGGGCGTCAACCCGGACGAGGTCGTCGCCCTGGGTGCGTCCCTGCAGGCCGGCGTGCTGAAGGGCGAGGTGAAGGACGTGCTGCTGCTCGACGTCACCCCGCTGAGCCTCGGCATCGAGACCAAGGGCGGCGTGATGACCAAGATCATCGAGCGCAACACCACGATCCCGACCAAGCGCTCCGAGGTGTTCACCACCGCAGAGGACAACCAGCCGTCGGTGATGATCCAGGTGTACCAGGGCGAGCGCGACTTCGCCCGGGACAACAAGAGCCTGGGCAACTTCGAGCTGACCGGCCTGATGCCCGCCCCGCGTGGCGTCCCGCAGATCGAGGTCGCGTTCGACATCGACGCCAACGGCATCGTCCACGTGCACGCCAAGGACATGGCCACCGGCAAGGAGCAGTCCATGACGGTGACCGGCGGCTCCGCGCTGGGTCGGGAGGACATCGACCGGATGGTGCGCGAGGCCGAGGCCCACGCGGAGGAGGACCACAAGCGCCGGCAGTCCGTCGAGATGCGCAACGAGGCGGACGCGCTCGCGTTCCGCACCGAGAAGCTGCTCGCCGACAACGCCGAGACCCTTCCCGAGGACACCAAGGCCCCGGTCGTCGAGTCGCTCGAGAAGCTGAAGGAAGCGCTGAAGACCGACGACAACGACGCGGTCAAGGCCGCCATGGACGACCTGAATGCCAAGGCCGCCACCATGGGCCAGGCGATGTACGCGGCCGCCCAGGCGGCGCAGCAGCAGGCCGAGCAGGCGTCCGGCGAGTCCGCCGAGGCCCCGTCAGAGGCCTCCGATGAGGATGTCGTCGACGCCGAGATCGTGGACGAGGACAAGGACAAGTGACCGACGAGCCGATGGAAACACCGGTCCCTGAGGAGTCAACCGCCGAACCCTCGGGCTACGTGCCCGAGGGCGAGGCCGGCGCCGAGGACGCGGAGGCCCCGCTGGACGAGAAGGCTTCGGCCGGCTCACCGGTGGTGAACGCCAAGGTGGCCGAACTGCAGGAACTGGTGGACGAACGCACGTCCGACCTGCAGCGGCTGCACGCGGAGTACGCGAACTACAAGAAGCGTGTCGACCGCGACCGGGCGCTGTCCCGGCAGGGTGGCGTCGAAGCCGTGGTGCTCGACCTGCTGCCCGTCCTGGACAGCGTCGAGGCGGCCAGGGAGCACGCCGAGCTGGTGGGTGGGTTCAAGCTCGTCGCGGACGAGCTGGAGAAGATCTGCGCCAAGTACGGCCTGGAGACCTTCGGCGAGATCGGCGAGGAGTTCGACCCGCAGATCCACGAGGCGCTGATGCAGCTGCCGCACGAGGGCGAGGTCACCGTCCCGACGATCTCGGCGGTGATGCAGCGGGGCGTGAAGTTGAACGAGCGGGTGCTGCGGCCGGCCCGGGTGGGCGTCGCGAACCCGGACGAGTGAGCAGAGAGGAGGCGCGATGAGTACCAAGGACTACCTCGAGAAGGACTACTACAAGGTGCTCGGCGTCTCCAAGGACGCCAAGCCGGACGAGATCAAGAAGGCGTTCCGCAAGCTGGCCCGGCAGTACCACCCGGACCAGAACAAGCACAACGCCGACGCGGAGACGAAGTTCAAGGAGATCTCCGAGGCCAACTCGGTGCTCAGCGACCCGGAGAAGCGCAAGGAGTACGACGAGGCGCGCAGCCTGTTCGGCGGCGGGGGATTCCGGTTCCCCGGCGCCGGGCAGGGCGGTGGGCCGTCCGTGGACGACCTGTTCCGCGGGGCCGGCGACGCCGGCCTCGGCGACCTGTTCGGAAACCTGTTCGGGGGTGGCGGCACCACCACGCGGCGCGCCAACCGCGGGCCGCGGCGGGGCGCGGACATCGAGGGCGAGGTGACGATCGACTTCGCCGACGCCCTCGCCGGCTCGACGGTGACCATGCAGACCACGTCCGACACCGTCTGCCCGACCTGTCACGGGACGGGGGCCCGTCCGGGCACGCAGCCGCGGGTCTGCCCGATCTGCCAGGGCAGCGGCATGCAGACGTCCACCTCGGGCGGCGTGTTCGCGGTGACCGAGCCGTGCCGGGAGTGCCGTGGCCGCGGCATGCTCGTCGACGACCCGTGCCCCACCTGCCACGGCAGCGGACGCGGGCAGTCCACCCGCACCATGCAGGTGCGGATCCCCGCCGGCGTCACCGACGGCCAGCGGATCCGGATCAAGGGCAAGGGCGGCGCCGGCGAGAACTCCGGTGCGGCCGGCGACCTGTACGTGCTCGTGCACGTGCGTCCGCACAAGCTGTTCGGCCGGAAGGGCGACCACCTCACGCTCACGGTGCCGGTCACCTTCGCCGAGGCCGCGCTGGGGGCGGAGATCTCCGTGCCGACGCTCGACGGTGGCCCGGTGCGCCTCAAGGTGCCGGCCGGCACCCCGAACGGACGGACGTTCCGCGTCCGCGGGCGCGGGGTGAAGGGCGGTGCGACCGACGGCGACCTGCTGGTCACCGTGGAGGTGCAGGTGCCCAAGCACCTGTCCGAGGAGGCGCGGGCCGCGCTCACGGACTTCCAGGCCAAGGCCGGCGGCGGCGACCCGCGCGCCCACCTGCTGGGCAGCGGGCGATGACCGAGCGGCTGCCGGAGCGGTTCGATGCGGACGCGCCGATCTTCGTGATCTCGGTCGCGGCGCAGCTGGCCGACATGCACCCGCAGACCCTGCGCGGCTACGACCGCCTCGGTCTGGTGGTGCCCGGCCGGGCCCGCGGCCGCGGTCGCCGCTACTCGCTGCGCGACATCGCCAAGCTGCGGCACATCCAGCACCTCTCCCAGAACGAGGGGATCAACCTGGAGGGCGTCCGCCGGATCCTGGCGCTGGAGGCGGAGCTGGACGCCGTCCGCGCCCAGCTGAACCGACTGGCGGACGTCGTGCAGGAACTCCAGCTCATGCCGGAGGCGGCCAGGCTGTTCACCGCCGAAGCCGGCGGCTCCGTCCACATCGGCCGGGCCCGCGCCCGCCCGCCCCGGGCGATCACCGCCCGCTGAGCCAGAACGCTCCCTGAGCTGGGCCGAGGAGCGACCACGGCGAGGGACCAGCTGTGCTCGCGTCACGAAGGGCGGGCGGTGTTGGGAGGATCCGCGCCGTCGATGCCCCGATCGACGTGGCTGCCCGGGCGGATGGCGGTCGAGTGTGCAGATCCTCTCGGGTTCCAGGCTGGGCGGTACCGTGGCCCGATGATCTGGATCTGTGCCACGTGCGGCGTCGAGACGGCCGAGCTGGACGAGCCACCGGCGACCTGTGCGATCTGCAGCGACGAGAGGCAGTGGGTTCCGGCCGACGGCCAGAAGTGGACGACGTTCGCCGGGCTGGCCGCGGCCGGCACGAAGACCGACTGGTTCGAGGTCGAGCCGGACCTCTACGGAATCACGGCGACGCCCCGGGTGGGGATCGGCCAGCAGACCATGGTCGTCCGCACCGATGCCGGCGTGGTGGTCTTCGACCCGCTGGGCTACCTGGACGACGCGGCCGTCGCCCACATCAGGAGCCTCGGCCCGGTGCTGGCCGTCGCCGCGAGTCACCCGCACATGTACGGCTGCCAGACCGAGTGGGCGGCGGCCCTGGACGCGCCGGTGGTGCTGAACGTCCACGACCGCGAATGGTGCCGGCGCGCGGAGCGGGTGACCTTCTTCGACGAGACGTTCGACCTCGGTCCCGACCTCGCGCTGCACCGGGTCGGCGGGCATTTCCGCGGCCAGACGGTGCTCGAATGGCGCACGGGCGACGCCGGTCGTGGGGTGCTGCTCGCCGGCGACGCGGTGTTCCCCAACCCGGACCGGCGGACGGTGAGCTTCCTGCGCAGCTATCCGAACCGGCTGCCGCTGTCCGGAGCGGTCGTCCAGCGGATCGCCGCCCAGTTGGAGACCCTGCGCTTCGACCGGCTCTACAACAACTTCGGTGCGGTCGTCCCCGCCGATGCGAAGGCTGTGCTCCGCTACTCCGCCGACCGCCACGCGGCCTGGACCGACGGCCGCCACGACGCCGAGACCTGGTAAACGGCTGGTTGTCCACAGATTTCGGGCGATCGCTCGGCTGTCCACAGCCTGCTGTTGCGCCTGACCGCGGGACGACGCCGCTGCCGAAGATGAAGGTGTGCGAACCGCCAAGCCGTGGCAGCTGCCCGTCCATCCGACGACCAGGACCGAACTCGCCGAGCGTGGCGTGACCGACGAGATGCTCACCACGCAGTTGCGGCGTGGGACGGTCGTGCGGGTGCGCCAGGGCGTGTACCTCGCCGCCGCCTCATGGCCCGATGACCCGGTCGGCCGACACCTGCTTCAGGCGAAGGCCGAGCTGGCTGTGTCGCCCGAGGCGGTGATCAGCCGGCAGAGCGCCGCCCTCGTGTGGGGCCTGCCCACTCCGACGGCGCAGCCGTGGCACGTCCTCCCGCCGTCGGTGTCGCTCCCGGCCGGCGCCGGCTATCGGGTGCGGTCGAACGGCTCCGTCCACCATGTGGAGCAACTGCCGGCCGCACACGTGGACCGTGACGATCAGGGCTTCCGGGTCACCGGGCTCGCGCGGACGGCTGTCGACCTGGCCGCCGGGCTCGCCCTGCCGGAGGAGTTGGTCCTGCTGGATGCGGCCGCCCGGCAGTTGGTGGGCCGGTTCGTGGCGTCGCCCCGGCGCAGAGACCACGCCAATCCGCAGCTGGTGGCAGCGGCGCGGGACCAGCTCTCGGACATGGCGGTGCAGCGTCGGCGAACGGGAGTGCTGGCAGCGGTCGCGGTCACCGAGCCGTGCCGGGAGTCCCCGGTCGAGTCGCTCTCTGCTGGCCACTTTCACGTCGCCGGCCTGCCTGCGCCGCTGTATCAGGTGCCGCTCGAGACCCCCTTCGGCGTGCTCTTCCCAGACTTCTACTGGCCCGAGTTCCGGCTCATCGGTGAGTGTGACGGCGCCGGCAAGTACGCCGAAGGGGAGCGCGTGATCGTGAACGAGAAAGAGAGGGAACAGCTGTTCAGGGATCTCGACTACCGCATGGTGCGCTGGCTAGGCAAGGAGATCATGTTCCGGCCTGCGGTCGTCGTCGACCGGGTCGCCCGGAAGATGGGTCTCTGACTGCCAGGTTTCCTGGCATGTGGGGCCGATCGATATCGCTGCAGGGGATGCCTACCAGGTTCTTGGGGTTATGAGGCCGGAATCGGGCTTCATATGCCGGAGAACGTGGCAGGCAGCCGAGCGGTCGCCTCCGTGGCCCGGGACAAGGCCGGGAAAACTGGCAGTCAGGCCGGGTCGCCGAAGATCAGCCGCTCGGAGGCGGCGACCATCGCGTCGTAGTACGGGTCGTAGTCGACCATGTCGACGCCGACCTGGCGGAACTGCTCGGCATAGATGGATCCGCCGAGGAGGTGCCAGGCCGCCATGCCGGCCAGGGCCGTCTGCTCGGAGATCTGGGAGCTCCCGCTGAGTTCGAGGTACTCCGCAAGGTGGGGGATCGCCGGACGCTCGCCCGGTGTCCACACCTGGGGGTGGATACCGGCCGCCTCGAGCGCGACACCCAGCCGGATCAGCATCAGGTGCATCCGCGTCGCCGGCAGGTAGCTGAGGTCAGCCGGTGGCTGGTACTCGGGTCTCGGCGTGCCGTAGACGAGCACCCATTCGTGCGGATGGGCGAGCGCCCAACTGCGCAGCGTGTAGGCGAACGCGCGCCAGCGTCCGCGCAGGTCGTCCGCGGGAACCGCGGCGATGGCGGCTTCCGCGCTGTCGGCAAGGTCGGTGTGCACGTGGGCGATCAGCAGTCTCAGCAGGTCCTGGCGGTCGCGGACGTACCGGTACAGCGCCGAGGGCACCAGGGACAGTTCCCGGGCCAGACCGCGGACGGTGAGGGCCTCCGCACCGCCCTTCGCAAGCAGATTCAGTCCCGCTGCGAGGATGGCCGCCTCGGTCGTGTCGCGATGCTCGTCCCGTGTGCCCAAGGGATCCCCGCAATCAGTGAACGGTGTTCTTGCTTTACGGCACCAGTAGTGCTGAACTAGAGCCTAATCAGGGAGCGACGTTCACGGTAAGCACTGGGCGGATGAGTACGCAGCCAACTGTGGGTCAGAAGGTCTGGCCGCAGTGCCAGAGGCTCGCCGAGAGGGGGGCGGCGCTCTCTTGATCGTGCATCGAGCCTACGGCAGTCCTGCAGGCGTCCGGGTTCGGAGCATCTCAGCACCGCCGTGATGGCCTCTGCCTCGCGGCGGTGTTGCCTTCCCGCCGCGCGGGGGATGCGCGGGCTTGCCGGCCACCGGCAGACTGGGGCGATGAGCCGGCCTGCCTGGAGTGTGCGAGCGCGGGTGATCGCCGCCGTGGTCGCTCTGACCGGCATCGCTCTCACGAGCTCGGGCCTGATCGTCTACAGCCGCGGCAACGCCCTCACCGAACAGCGGATCGCGGCCGACCTCGACCGCGCGGTGGAGGAGTTCGGGGCGCTGGCGACCACCGGGCTCGATCCCCAGACCGGCGCGGGCTTCGCCGACGCGAGGAGCCTGCTGCGCGTCGCCGTGCAGCGCTCGGTGCTGGCGTCGAGCGAAGGCGTCGTCGGCGTGGTCGGTGGCCGGGTCGAGTGGGCGGCCCAGAGCGCCGTCCCGTTCCGTCCGGAGCACGACCCGGACTTCGTGGCGGCGATGCTGCCCCTCGCCGCCCTCGACACCGTCTCCCGGGGCAGCCTGCAGACACCGCAACGGAACTACCGCTACATCGTCGCCCCGGTCGCGTTCGGGGACGGCCAGCCCACCGGCGCCCTGGTTCGCGCGGTCGACTTCGGCGCGGAGGAGAGTCTGCTCGCCGAGGTGTGGCGCAGCTACGTCCTGGTCGCGGCCGGCTCGCTGCTGCTGGTCGGCCTGTTGATCTGGATCCTCGTCGGGCGCCTGCTCGAGCCGATCAGCTGGATGCGCCGGACGGCCGGCGAGATCACCGACACCGACCTGGGCCGGCGCATTCCCGTGCGTGGCACCGACGACCTCTCCGCGCTCGGTGTCACGGTCAACCACATGCTCGACCGGCTGGAGAGTGCGGTCGGCGCGCAGCGTGAACTGCTGGACGACGTGGGTCACGAGCTGCGCACACCGCTGACCATCATCCGCGGCCACCTCGAACTGCTCGACCCGGCGGACGCCGCCGACGTCGCCACCACCCGCGCCCTGCTGCTGGACGAGACCGACCGGATGGGCCGGCTGGTCGATGACCTGCTCACGCTCGCGAAGGCCGAGCAGCCGGAGTTCGTGCGGCCCGCGTCGACCGACGTCGCCCGGCTCACCGACGAGACCCTGGCCAAGGCCACCGGCCTCGGGGAGCGGCACTGGGTGCTGGACGAGCTGGCCGACGCCGAGCTGGAGCTGGACGGCCAGCGGATCGCGCAGGCATGGCTGCAGCTGGCGGCCAACGCCGTCCGCTACTCGACGGCGGGCTCGACCGTGGGCATGGGCAGCCGGCTGGCGGGCGGGGAACTCCGGTTGTGGGTGCGTGACGAGGGCGTCGGGATCGCGGCCACGGACCGGGACCGGGTCACCCGCCGGTTCGAGCGCGGCAACGGCGCGTCCGGCGGTACCGGGCTCGGCCTGGCCATCGTCGCAGCGATCGCCCGCGCGCACGGCGGCAGGGTGGACATCGAGTCCGAGTCGGGACGTGGCAGCACGGTCACCCTCGTGCTGCCGGAGAGGAGGACGCAGTGAGCCAGATCCTCATCGTCGAGGACGAACCGCGGATCGCGGCCTTCATCGCCAAGGGACTGCGGGCCGCCGGGTTCGCCACGCTCGTCGAGCCGTCCGGGGAGGCGGCCGTGCAGCTCGCGGTGACGGAGCCGATCGACCTGGTCGTGCTGGACGTCGGTCTCCCCGACATCGACGGCTTCGAGGTGCTCTCCCGGCTCCGCGGCCAGGGCGTGACCACACCGGTGATCATGTTGACCGCGCGCTCGTCCGTCGCCGACCGGGTGGCCGGGCTGCAGTCCGGGGCGGACGACTACGTGCCGAAGCCGTTCGCGTTCGAGGAACTGCTCGCCCGGATCCAGCTGCGGCTGCGCGTCGAGCCGGCGAGTGACCAGGCGATGGTGCTGACGCACCGGGACCTGTCCCTCGACCTGCTCACCCGGCGCGCCGGTGTCGCCGGCCGGACGGTGGACCTGACCGCCCGCGAGTTCACCCTCGCCGAGATGTTCCTGCGCAACCCGGGCCAGGTGCTCAGCCGCGAGCAGCTGCTCTCCGGCGCCTGGGGCTACGACTTCGACCCCGGCTCGAACGTGGTGGACGTGTACGTCCGCTACCTGCGCCGCAAGCTGGGGGCCGACTACTTCGAGACCGTCCGCGGGATGGGCTACCGGCTGGTGTGAGGCTGGACCGAGTGAGGAACCGTCCCCGATCGGTCCGGATCAGGGCAGCCGCTCACCGCGCATCTGCGGGGACGCGTAGACCGACGACACCACCTCGCCGGCGAAGAAGTCGGTGAGCCGGCGGGCCTCGGCGGCGAGCGCTGCCCGCGCGGTTCGGCCGGGGTCGGTGCGGTACACCACGCGGACGGTCGCGTCCGGCTCCTGCACCCAACAGCCGACGATCCGCCCGTTCCACCAGGCCGTGGTGCCGCCGTTGCCGACCGAGTCGAACAGGTAGGGGACGTCGGTGGGGTCCAGGTAGAAGTCGCGCTGCTTCCAGCCCATGGTCGTCGGATCGAGCGTGGGCAGCAGGGCGGCCCAGGGCTCGACCGGTTCGTCGGGTGCCTCGTCGCCGGGCAGCACCCAGCCGGTCTCGCCGGAGTCGAGTTCGACGCCGACCGCCGCCACGTCGGCCAGCGCCCGGCGCACGGCGGTCTTCGTGGCGCCCAGCCACCAGACCAGGTCGGTCTCGGTGCCGGGACCGAACGTCCACAACCAGCGGCGGACGAGCTCCGCGTACCCCTCGGTTTCGGGCAGCAGCACCGGATCGGCGCCCAGCCAGGCCCGGGCGCTCGTCCAGACCGGACGGGAGATCCGCCAGTGACCGGCGTTGCGGCCGCGGAACACCTGGCCGCGGGCGCCGAGCAGGGTGAGCACGCGGGGCGCGATCGGCGCCTCCTGCGACCAGGTGCCGCTGCCGAACGTGATCCGGGTGGCCAGGGCGGGCACCTGCTGCCGCAGCGCGGTGGCGTCGAGGGCGCCGTCCGCACCGAGGTGGGCGAGGACGTCCGCTGCCGCGGCCTCGACCCACGCGATGCCGTCCGTCGCCACCTGGGACCGTTCGACGTCGCCGGCCAGCCGGCGCAGCTCGGAGGCGGCCACCCGGGCCGAGGCACTGCCCAGCGCGGCCGGCAGCAGGTCGCGCGGGAAGCCGAACAGCGTGCGGCGCATGGCCAGCTGCTTGACGACCGTGCGCTGCTCGTTCAGCAGGTCGTCGACGGTGTCGATCGTCAGCCCGTCGACCCGGGCCTGCAGGGCGAGGTGGACGGTCGGCGGCTCCGTGGCGTGCAGGACGGTCATCGCCCGGGTCGCGGCCACCGGGTCCGGATGCCGGAACGCCGGGTGCACACCGTGCCGGCGGGCCAGCCGGGCGCGGCGCTGGGCGTCGCTGAAGCGGAGCATCCGCCCATCATGGCAGGCGGCTCCGACAGTCAGTCCGGCGTCTCCGCGCTGGGTGGGCTCACCGGCGAGGGAGCCGTTGCGGCCGTGGCGGTGGCGGGCGGGGTGGGCTTCGTCGGTTTCGGGGTGGCCTTCGTGGGTTTCGCGGTCGCCTTCGTGGCCGTGGGGGAGGGCTTGACGCTGCCGGGCGTCACGGTGATCGCGGGCCTGGGCTCCGCCGACACAGCCTCGCTGCCACCCTGGCTGACGAGCATGCCCGCGGTGAAGGTGACGAGGCCGATGGCGCCGGACACCACCCACGCGGTCGTCGCTCGTGATCCGGTCATGTCGCCTCCGGTTCCTCGGTCGGGTCGGATCCGCCGGTCGAGTGCGTCTCGACAGGCTCGACGAGCGGTGCCGGTGGGCCCTCGGCGAGCGTTGTCCGTGGGCCCTCGGCGAGCGGTGCCGGTGGGTTCTCGGCGAGCGGTGCCGGGGGGTTCTCGGCGCGCGGTGCC
The DNA here is from genome assembly GCF_029975155.1 of Propionicimonas sp. Lineage (GTDB taxonomy): Bacteria > Actinomycetota > Actinomycetes > Propionibacteriales > Propionibacteriaceae > Propionicimonas. The sequence goes on from NZ_JARKPQ010000022.1 coordinate 18,299, forward strand.
GGGGGGCCCTCGGCGAACGCTGTCGGTGGGGACGCGGCGGGCGCTGTTGGCGGGTCCACAGTCAGGCGAGCCGCGCTGTGGTCGGTCGGTCCAGAGGTGGCCGATGAGGGTGCTCTCATCGAGCGCTGCGCCCAGGCCTCGACGAGCTCGAGCCGGTGCGCGGCCTGATCGCCCTCGCCGCCCGCGACGAGGCTCAGCAGGACGGCCGCCACCCGGGCCGCCAGGCCCGCCGCGTCCACGCGGCCGGAGAAGTCCCGTGTCCATTCGGCCAGGACGCCGGGCA
>NZ_JARKPQ010000357.1 GCF_029975155.1 Propionicimonas sp.
TGGCCGGTGGGGCTCACCCCCGCGCGGGCGGGGACGGCCGAGCAGCGCTTCACGGTGCTCGACGTAGTACGGGCTCACCCCCGCGCGGGCGGGGACGGCGCTGGTCTCTACAAGTCCTTCGCGGATGGTGGGGGCTCACCCCCGCGCGGGCGGGGACGGCCTGGCTACTGAGGAGTCGCAGGCCGGGAACACGGGCTCACCCCCGCGCGGGCGGGGACGGCCCGTCGGATGCGACCCCGGCGAAGCTTGCCGGGGGCTCACCCCCGCGCGGGCGGGGACGGCGACGCGTCGAACTGGCCGAACTTCGCGTCCTTGGGCTCACCCCCGCGCGGGCGGGGACGGCACTTATGGATCAGGGTAAAAATCAAGATTGAGGGGCTCACCCCCGCGCGGGCGGGGACGGCTACCGGATCCGTGTCGCAGACCTGGACGCGTGGGGCTCACCCCCGCGCGGGCGGGGACGGCCTGCTGGCCAGGCCGCACCCGGACATGACCCGGGGCTCACCCCCGCGCGGGCGGGGACGGCACACCGCGCCGGAACGGGAACCGGCCCTCGTCGGGCTCACCCCCGCGCGGGCGGGGACGGCACTTGCTGGCAAGGTGCTTTACGAGCCTGAGCCGCGACTTTACTTCACTTTGCGCACGCGAATCCGCTTGCTCGCCGAACTCCACCCTGGTCTCATGGTCGGCTGTGGAGCGCCATCGTTGGGTCGCCGGATCAGCGTGACTCCGTCCAGGTCAACCGGCTCCCAGTCGTGACGATGCACGCGAAAGTCCAGGCCCTGATCCCCTCGCCGACTGAACACCATGAGCGCTCGCCCGTCCTTGGCCATCTCGACGATTCGCAACCACATCTGGTCGCGCACCTTCGCAGAAACGCGGCCGCAGAACACGCCGGGCGCAATTTCGAGAAGCCAGCGCGTGAGGTGCCCACGCAGTCCGACCGGGCACGCGGTGAGAATGACCACTACCAAGGGGGTTCCTCATCCGAGTAGTTCTGGCCACCCGCGACGCGCGCCCTCGTGTCCCAGAGTTCGATCACGTCACAGGTGAAGTCGGAGTCCAACTCGCCGCCCGAACCCAGCAGACGGTGCACGTCCGTCGTGCAACGGCTCATCAGTTGCGCCGTGTACATCGCGTCGCGCATAGCCCGGCGAGTATCGGCACCGATGTCCTCACTCCCCTTCGCAACGACGCCGAAAGCGACTGGTACCGCAATCTCCATCTTGTACAGATCCGCGACATCGAAGACAAAGGATCGGTCGTGCCCGGTGTGGACGAACCCCAGCGCCGGCGAGCATCCCAGCGCGACAACAACTGCATGCACGACCCCGTACAGGCAGGAGGTCGCCGCAGAGAGTGCTTGGTTCAGCTCATCACTGGCACTGAAGTCATCAGGTCGATAGTCACGCGACTTCCACTCGACCCCGTACTCGTCGGCGTGCTCACGGTACAGGCGCCGAACTCGGGCGCCCTCGCGGCCTCGCAACTGCTGCATGGTGAGTCCACTGGTGTCTTCGCCCGGGAACCTCATCGCGTACATCTGACGGGCTACCCGCAGGCGGCCCGACTGGTTCGTCACCAGGGCGGCTTGCGCCTCTAGGAGCCGGCTGGTCCGAGCTAACGGGCGCCCATGTCCGTAGTAGCGCACACCCTGCTCTCCGATCCACACGGTCGCGGCGCCGCTGTCGGCCAGCAGCATCATCGCCTGATGGCTGATCGTCGTGCCGGGTCCGAGCATGACGGACGCGATCGTTGCCGCCGGAACATGAACGACGCCACGGTCGTCGCGGACGGTGATGGCGTTCCCGTCTCGGTGGACGATCGCGTGCTCCAGGTAAAGGAATGTGATCCGGTCGGTGACTCGGGACAGCTCTCCAACTGAGGCGGGAGGGGTCCCCGGGATCGGCTTCATCCCACGGCCGCGAGAGTGAGCAGACCGCAACCGTAACCCTTCGCCCCCCCAATCCCCTCGGTGAGCGCACGTCGTAGAGCAGAGGCATCAGTCACCTTCAGGACACCGTCGTACTGCACTGTCTGCAGAGTGACTGTGCGTGCTTCGCCGTCGCTGCGCCGACCGAACTTCTGCCTTCGGCTCTGCGTGACGCTCAGATTCGCTCCGCCGGATGCGCCCGGCACCACCTCGAAGCCCAACGCGGAACTTCTCGACAGCAGCCAGTCTCGCTGGTCCGCCTCCTTGATCAGCGGCACCCGACTGCCCCTCCGCAGTTGGCCTCCGGTGGACTGCCCTTCGTCTCTCACATTTCGGATAGGGTTCGCCCGAAGTCTGAACACCCACCGCTGACCCTCATCGAGACGGCTGAGGAACCGTCCGTAGTCGGCCGTGCGCCATACCGGGTTCGCTGACCATCCCGCCTGCTCGGCGAGTGCATCGAAGGACGGGGCCTCCCCACTCACGACGAACAGGCTGAGGTCGTGAGGTCCGTCGCTGTCGAGCCGCCACAGCACTCGTCCGCGTGAGGAGGCGCCAGGCAGAAAGCCAGCCAGCACTGCAGCATGGACGCGCTGCGGCGATTCCACGAGTTCCCGGGTCGAACGGCGCTGCGGGTTGAGCGGCATTTGCGTGAAGTACATCAGGCTCCTTCCACCGCGCCAAGCCAGTCATGCGAGGTAGATGCAGGTCGTGGCTGCATTCCGAGCGAGTTCTCGATCCTTACCGGCAACCGGTGCGCGACCTCTCTCCAGCCATATTCCCGACGCTCGGGGCTGAAGCTCTGCGGAACGTCACGCCTTGTCTCGACCCGGTCGACGTCGCCATCGACCGCATCGACCACCAGTTCGAGCTGCACCTGAGTCGGCTGCTTCCGGCGGTACCAGGCAGCGGCATGCCAAGGCTCACTGCGCAGCGCTTCCTCAAGCGGCTGCTCGGAAAGACCGAGCGAGACCCGGCCCGACGTCGGGCATGACCGCCGACCCAGATAGAGGGGAAAGACTGGGTGGACGAGAGCCTCGGCGAGACCGCCAAGCAGATTGGCGTCGCCCTCGACACCCGCGACGAAAACCGCGTCGGCGAGGTAGTACCGGTACGACAGCGGCATCGACTTGCCCGTTGACCAGTTGATCGCCGTCTGGAAGTCACGCTGAAGCTGGCCGGGCTGGTCGACACGGACACCGAATCGCAGTCCGGCGAGGTCTTCGATCTCGTCCGTGCGGCGCCGGCCTTCGGCCGCTGCGAGCAGGCCGAGCACCCCACTCTTGGTGGGATACGTCCCAGTGTCCCGGCGAGTGAAGCGGCTTGCGTCCCCCCACGCCTGAAGCGGGCCGGCAAGCCGCAGCAGCAGGACGGTCACTGGGGCTCCGTCAGCGTGGCTCGCACCTTCTCGCCCACTGCTGAGACGAGCCCATCGAACGCCACCCGCTCACCGAGTACGTCCAAGGGTGCAGTGGCCTCCCCGACCCTGGTGACCCAGCTGGTCACCGGCCGGGCGGCATATGCCTCGGCAACGTCCTTGGCGTACTCCGCCAGCTTCCTACACGACGCCGCCACATAGCCGTCGCCGGCGCTCACGGCATCCTCGAAGGCACCGACCAGGTTAACGCCCTGCCCGTCCCTCACCATCACGACCACCGCCTCCGGCAAGGTGCCGTTCGCGAAAGTGTTCTGCTTACCAGTCGGCATCGACTGCACGAACGAGCGGACGAATGCCTCCACCGCCCTGGCTGTCGCCTCGGCATGGCCGAGATTCTCCTGCAACGCGTCCACGCTAACTGTCGCGTAGCGGTACAGGGTGGCGGAGTTGAACTCGACCGTGCCGATCATGCCGGCGCCGGTTTCCTCGTCCGGGTTCTTGTCGTCGACCGCCGTGTAGTAGTCGAACTCGTTGGTGACTGCGTGCGTGCTCAGCGCGTGGGCGACCTGGCAAGCGGCGTCGACGTTGAGGTCCGCGTCATTGGCGACCATTCGTCCGAACAGGGCGAGATCGAAGCTGTTGCCCTCCTTGAGCACCTTCTTCGCCGCTGCTCCGGCCGGCGCGCCTTCGCCGGCATCCACGGCCAGTTGGGCGAGCTTGCCGAGCTGCTGGTTGCTGAAGAAGACGAGGTATTCAGTGAGCTCGGCGGAACCTTCGGCTGCCTTGCGGGCCGCCTTGGTCTTGAGGCCGGCAGCCTCCAGGGTCGCCTTCGCCTTGGCCAGCGCTACCGCTCCGTCGAGACCGGGCTCAAGCTCCTCGATCCGCTTGCCGAGCAGTTCCATCGCCCGCTTCGTGCGAACGCCGAACTCCGAGGTGTCCAGGTAGCGCTCGAAATCGCGCCGCGTGGCCCGCTTCCACGCCTGGCTGCTCACGCGTGCGCGGCGCACGCCGCCGTACACCGCAGTCTTCGGGCTGCCCGCATCGTCACGGTTGAGGTTGCTCGGCGGCACGGACTGGATCACGTGGACGTCGACGTTGAGGCTCATTCGTTTTCTCCTGTCGTGGTGTCGCGAGGACGGTTGTGCAGCTCGCGGCCCCACCTGGCCACGACACTGTCGCTGTTGTGTTTGGGGTCGAAGAGCCGATAGAGATCGGCTGCCAGCTGTCCGTAGTCCAGCGGGATCGGGGTGGACTCGCTGCGCAGCAGGGTGATCAGGCCGCGCAGGTGATACAGCCGCCCCGACGGGTCTGTGGCCAGAACGACCTGATGCAGTCGCCGAATGGACGCCTGATCGGGCGCACCGTCGTGGCCACGCGCGTTCGCCAGCGTCTGCACTGCCGAGCCCAGACCCACCTTCGCCTGATGCATCGGGACGGGGTTCGACTGCTGGTGAACGGCGAAGAGCACGAGTGCCGCGTGCACGGCGCGTTCGGCGTCGCTGATGTCCCTGCGGCCCTGCAGTGCCTCGGGAAGCCCGCCGATGGTGACCTGCCAGACCGTGGGGTCCGCGCCAGGCTCGTCCGGCGCGCAACGCCTCAGTTGGGCGAGGGCGGCTACTGCGTCCGCCTCGTCCTGGAGATATGCGCGCTGGAGGCTTGTGACCCGCTTCCGGACTTCCTCCTTGACCAGGTCTGCCCGGGACGGCGCTCGAACGGTGTCTGTCATGACGCGACCTCCTGCGGGATTGTCGTCGGTGTACTGATCAGGGCCTTGCGGACGGCGGCCCGGAACCAGAGTTCCGCCAGCGCCGAGTCGATCCACTGCATCGTGTCCGTGCCACGCTTCGGCACCTCACGGCCGATCAGGGCCTCCGGCCCGGCCTCGACAATCAGCGCCGAGCCGGCGTCGCGGAGAATCCTCACGGCCCGCTCGCCCCACGCCTCCAGACGTTCGTCCGCGGCCTCTGCGTCCTCAAGGCCAGCCAGCCACTCCCGGTACGGCCCGTCGAGCAGGCTGTAGCCCAGTTCGAACGTCCGCGCCCTCGGGCGCTCGGCGTCACCACCGGTGGCAAGCTCAAGATTGCTGGCGAGGTTCGCCAGCGCCACGACGCCCTGGCTCGCCCGCGAGGCGGCATCAACTGCGACCTGCACGACGGATAGGTCTGTGATCGCTGCTACATGTACGTGCAGGCCGTCGTCAACGACACCCGCGATGGAGGAGGCTTGGGGCCCATACTCGACACCGACCGCACGCAGGGTCGTGCCGTAGCTCTTCGGCAGGATCTCGTTGTAGCGCAGCGAGTCGAGCCAGTCGAGGGCGGGCGCCCTCAACGACACTCCCTCAACCCGGAGCAACAGGGACGCGAGGCCCTGCCAGATCCGCTTCTCGGGCGAGTGCGTCACAGGCATGTAGACATCCATTCCGCCCTTGGACTGGTTCACACTCTTCTTCCAGGACGTCATCGGCTCGTTCGTCTGCTGGTTCTGCGGCCCGAGCCGGTCGCCGTTGGATATCTGGACGTCGACAATCCGCCCGTCCCGAGGATGGAGCCGAATCCTGCGGGACGGCCACGTGAACGCATCGGATGGTCCGCGCGGTGCAGGGTGATCAGCGGCAACGCAGGCCTTCAGAGGGGGCCGCTCCCAGACTGGAAGGTCCTCCGGACGCGCCAACGGCAAGGGCAGATTGAGCATCAGGGTCTCGAACAGATTCGACCCTTCGGCGATGATCACCCCCAGGTTTCCGGCCCAGGCGGGATAGCCCATCGAATAGCCCTTGCCATTCTTGACCCTGTCGTCGTCAGCAGCCCCGGTCTTGATCCCCGCGCAGTCGTAGGCATGGCAATGGACCAGCCAGCGTGCGGCCTCCGCGTAGGAGAGCGACTCCAGCTCTCGTCCCGCGCGAGTTGTGAAGTACTGGTGACCATCCGGCACATCCGCGATCAGCTTGACCAGCCCAGAAGCCTTACCGCTCGATGTGTGCAACTCGGCGACCTGCAGGAAGGGGGCGACGGGATCGAGAAGGTTGAAGCGACCTCGATGGCTCTCCAGGTAATCACCGATGGTCTGCAGAGGGAACCGGCCGGCACCCCACCAGTTCCCCCAGAGATCCAAACTCTGGTCCTCGTTCCGTGACCTCGACGGACGAGTAGCACCGAGCAGCACCGCCTCCAAGAGGCGGAGGATGGCCACATCTTGGGTGGGCAACTCGCCAGCAAGGCCACGCAACTCATGCGCTCGCCCGAACAGGTCCAGCAGTCCCCACTCCTGGACAGCCCCCGAAAGCACACGCACTTTCACCCACGGTTCGTCCAAGAGATTGAACGCGGACGGCTCGGTCGTCATTGATCCGACTCCTTGGGGTGAGTGTCGCGAAGTCCTTGGTCCGGATCGTAGGTGAGAACTCGCTCCGCCACGCGGCATTCGCCAGAATCGTCGAAAACAATCGCCAGTTGGCCGGCAATCCACCGCGAACTCTGCCAGCCTGAGTAGTCAGCCATGCGTTCCAGATCCGAGATCACCCGCTCGACCACGCGTGGGTAACACAAGGACGCCGGGAGCCGGATTGTGCAGGCCGCCATCGCCCGGGCCACCCGCTCGTCTTCTGCTGTGCCCCACTGCTGGCCCTCCGGGATCATGCGGCCGGCGAACTCGGGTAGACCCTCAGGGAGGCGGAGGCAGCCATCGCTGCCCCGCCACAACGCAATTACCTCGAGGCCCTCGTCGCCGTCGCGAACCTGGGACTTCCCCTGCTCCTCCCGCTTGTCAGGATCACCGCTGTCGACATCGATGAGCCCGTTGAGCGTGCTGTGTTCGAACGGCGGGTCCATGAGGTAGGTCTGCGCCCGAGCGATCGCTTGCAGCCGCTCGGTGAACTCCTTCTCCTCACCCGCGAGCCACACCTCTTCCCACCCCTGCGGCGCGATGGCGTCGGGATCGTAGGCAAGGCGCACCAGACGGGGGATATCGGCAGGTAGATGGATGCAGCCAACACCCCGAAGTACGGACGCCGAGCGCAGCAGGCGCTGCACGCCGTACACGGCGCGGGAACCGCGGACCGCCATCGGCGGGGTACCCGACCAGTCATCGACTCCACGGAGCCACAGTGTCGGAGCCGTGACACGGGCGGGCCGTCGCTCGCGGTCGTGTCGGTGGAGTCGGCCGGCGCGCTGGAGCAGCAGGTCCATGGGCGCCAGATCGGTCACCATCACGTCGAAGTCCACATCGAGGGATTGCTCGAGCACCTGCGTACCAACTACCACCAGCCGTTCGGGGCGCTGTGGTGAGCTTGGCCCCAGCAGCTTCACGAGTTCGGCCTCGCGCCGTACTCGATCAGGAGCGATGAATCGACTGTGCGCCAGCCTGACGTCGTCGCCGAACACCTCGCGAAGCGCGACACAGGCGTCCTGAGCGCGCGACACCGTATTACAGATGACGGCAGCACAACCTCCGTCGGCGAGGGTGTCGGTCAGCAGCGAAACGAGCGCAGGCAGGTCATCGGTAAGGGTCGACACACTGACGTCCAGGTTCCGGGCGCCCGGAGGCACCGCGAGTTCTCGCGCGCCGGAATCCACCACCGTCAGTCGGGGGTACCAGTCGGCGCGCGAGGTCGTGACTACCGGAGCCCCCGGCAGCAAGCCGTCCGCATAAGCGCCGGCGAGTTCGTCGCGCTGACCCGGCGGCAAAGTCGCGGACATCAGGATCACCGGCGTCCGATAAGCGCCCAGCCAAGCGAGCAATCTCTTGAGGTATTCACGCATGTAGTCATCCGCAGCGTGCACCTCGTCGATGATCACGACCTTTCCCGCCAGACCCAGATGCCTCAGCACGACATGCTTCGCCTTGAGCGCTGCGAACAGGCTCTGGTCGATCGTTCCGACCACGAAATCGGCCAGACCACTGCGCTTTCGTCCGCGGAGCCATTCGTTGACTACCACCGCGGCGTGTCGTTGATCTCCGGCGTCACCGTTCTCGTCGTACACCTGGCCGTGCCAGTTCTGCCGGACCAGGTCGGCATAGCGGTCGTTGAGTGCGGCCTTGCCGTGGACGAGAGCGATGCTGGCGCTCTGACTGCCAAGAGCAGCCTTCGACCACTCGCTGACGCGGTCGAACATCGGGTTGGCCGTGGCCATGGTCGGCAGTCCGACGAACACCCCGCCCAGACCGAAGCGTTCGGCCAGCACCTCGGCCGCCAGCAGCGCCGCCTCGGTCTTGCCCACTCCCATCGGCCCTTCAACAATGAACAGCGATGGCCGCGCAACCGTGCGAGCCTCCGCGACCAGGCTCTCCTGCAAGGGGCGGGAAACATGGCCCTTCAGGGCTGGGAAACGGCTCGCCAGCAGTGTGGTGCAGTCCGCATCCGGCACGACGGGCTTCCATGATGGTGGAAGCCGGAGTACGGCGAGCGCCGATACCAGTCGGCCCTTCGGGGATTCGCCTCCTGAATAGGGGAAATAGTTGGTGTTGGAGGCGATCCAGTCGGCCATGATGACGATCCCGGTGAGGAGGGCCTGCACAGGCAGCGGTATCCGACGCTGCAGCCAGCTCGCCAGATACTGACTCGCTCCGGTGTGGGCCGCCATTCCGTCCAGGATCTCGTCGCGCACCTCCGCCCACCGATCGCGTCCCAACTGCATGGGATGCGATTCAGCGAGGAGCAGAGCCGACTCGGGCGGCGTCGTCCCGTGATGGCCACCCACGACACAGGCGTAGGTGTTCCGAACCCTCTTTGTCGATTCGGGGTAGTGGCGCGCGAGCCAGTTCTCGAGGATGACCTGCCCCGCTGTCGCGTGCGGGGCATATCGGTCCTCGGGGGTCTGCCTGGCATCCAGGCCGTGATCCCGCATCCTGTCCAGGACGGAGGACATGATCACTGCCTTTGCGGCGAAAGCCGGCGTGACCTTGGCGATGTCGTGCACGCCCGCGAGCCAAGCCACCAGCACCCGAGCCTGCGCGTCCGAGATCAGGAGCTCTTCACAGATGTAGCGTCGGGTGGCTTCCGGCACGAACTCGTCCCACAGGTATCCGGCAACCAGTGAAGCATCCTGAAGATGGACGACCAGCGGCATCCAGCCGTCGCCCTTCGGGTCGAGCTTCCCCCACACTGACCAAGCCCCTGGCGACCAGTCCATATCTCCCCCTCCATCTTCACTGGAGCCTAGGGATCGCCACTGACAACCGCTCGGGAACGCCGAGAACTCCGCATGGGAGAACCCGCCCAGCAGCGCCCCACAGGTGGCCCCGGACTCACCCAGCGGGTTGTTCAGTTCGATTGCAGAGACAAGCCGGTGAACAAGGCCTTGGACCAAGCGCTGCAGCAGCGGAGCGTCAGCGGCTGAGCACGCGCAAAGCGCGTGAGGCAAGAGAGATCCCGCCAAAGGAGAGTTCGCAGGGCTGAGGCGGGGCACCCCATCACATCGGCGCGCCTGGAGGGACTCGAACCCCCAACCTTCTGATCCGTAGTCAGATGCTCTATCCATTGAGCCACAGGCGCTGGCAAGCGTCGTCAACCCTACTTGACCGGGCTGGGAGGCGTCCAACTGAGGGAGGCGGCCCTTCGTGACGCTGCGGGCTCGTTCCTCGCCAGCGGCTCCTCAGGGAGCGGTCTGTGGCGGTGGGACGCCCGGCGACCTTCGTGACGCGTCCTCGTCCTTCGGACGCTCCTCAGGGACCGTGGTGGCTGAGGGATCGGGGCAGCGGAATGCGCCTCGGGCGACGGCCAGCTCCCCTTGGCACCCCCTCAAAGCGCCCTGGCACACTCCGCTGCAGCCTGCTCCGACAAAGTCGGCGGCATACCCCTCGGGTTACTTTAACATCGTTCGATGAAATCGCGAATTGAAACGAGCAGGTAGCCCGATCGCCTCCGATTAGGCAAGATGATGAGCACACGCACCGCTGCGCTACCAGCCAAGGAGAACCCATGGCACTGGAAACCGCCGTCATCGCATCCAGCTCGCCCGCGAACGGCCCGGACGAACTGGTCACCTGGGTCGCCGGCGTGGCCGACCTCGCCCAACCCGATGCCATCCACTGGTGCGACGGCTCCGTCGCCGAACGTGACCGCCTCTACGCCGAGATGGTCGACTCCGGCACCCTGATCGCGCTGAACCCCGACCTGCGTCCCGGCTGCTACCTCGCCCGCTCCAGCGCGTCCGACGTCGCCCGCGTCGAGAGCCGCACCTTCATCTGCTCCGAGCACGAGGACGACGCCGGCCCCACCAACAACTGGGCCGAGCCCGCCGCCATGCGGCGCACTCTCGCCACCGTCTTCGCCGGCTCCATGCGCGGACGCACCATGTACGTCATCCCCTTCGCCATGGGGCCGCTCGGCAGCGAGCTGACCCGCTACGGCATCGAGATCACTGACAGCCCCTACGTCGTCAACAACATGTGGATGATGACCCGGATGGGCACCGCCGCCCTCGACGCCATCGCTGCGGATCAGCCCTGGGTGCCCGCCGTCCACTCCGTCGGCTACCCCCTCGTGGACGCCGAGGGCAACGCCCGTCCCGACATCCCCTGGCCGTGCAGCGACACCAAGTACATCACCCACTTCCCCGAGACCCGCGAGATCTGGTCCTACGGGTCCGGCTACGGTGGCAACGCCCTGCTGGGCAAGAAGTGCTTCGCGCTGCGGATCGGCTCGGTCCTCGCCAGGGACGAGGGCTGGCTCGCCGAACACATGCTGATCCTGCGGATCACCGGTCCCACCGGCAAGGTCTTCCACCTCACCGCGGCCTTCCCGTCCGCCTGCGGCAAGACCAACCTCGCCATGCTGCGCCCGACCATCCCGGGCTGGAAGGTCGAGACCGTCGGCGACGACATCGCCTGGATGCGGAAGGGCCCGGACGGACGCCTCTACGCCATCAACCCAGAGCGCGGCTTCTTCGGCGTCGCCCCCGGCACCTCCGAGAAGACCAACCCCACC
>NZ_JARKPQ010000363.1 GCF_029975155.1 Propionicimonas sp.
AAGGTGCGGATCTGGCGGCACACCTCGATGCCGTCGAGGCCGGGCAGCCCGAGGTCGAGCACGATGACGTCGGGGTCCTCGGCCCTGGCCTGGTCGAGGGCCTCGGGGCCGGTGTGGGCCTGGCTGACCTGGTGGCCCGCGCGGGTGAGGTAGGACGCGATGACGGCGGCGAGTGCGCGTTCGTCATCGACGACCAGCACCTTGGTCGGCAGTGTACCTTCGCTGTTCATGTCAGCCAGTATGGCCGCGGCCGGCGCGCCGGCGGTCGGCGGGGCCGGGCTCTCGCGCGGGTCTTGATGCGATCTTGAGAAGGTCCCGGTCGGACGATGTGGCAGCGCCGGGCGCTGTGTCCAGCCGGTGTTCGAGCCAGCGCTGGAGGGACGCCGTTCTCTCGACCGCGCCGTGGAACCGTACGGCGCCTCCTATCGGGGAGGGACTTCGAGGCGGGATTGCGACCCCTTCGATTTGCGATTGGGTGCCGAGCGCGGCTGGGGTGTCAGGCGGGACCTGCATGGACGAGTGAGGTGAACGCCGTGCAGCTGGTTGATGGCCGCATCGGTAGGCGGGTGGGCTCGACGAGCTTGTCGACGGCCGACAAGGCCGTCGCAGCCTCGCCCAGCCGGCGTTGGCAGGGTTCGCTGGGCGACATCACCAGGTGGTCCGATCTTGACCGAACCTGAACCTGCGCCATACGGCGGCGCCACAGCAGGCGGCCACAGTGGCAGGAGGCTAGGAGAGGGGAGCGCTATGGGCTGGGAGATGTGGGTCCTCATGCTCATCGGCATGGCCGGCTTCTGGGCAGTGGTCCTGTTGGGCATCCGCGCGCTGTTCCTGGCGGGCGGAAAAACGCCTGAGCCGCGATTCCGCGACGTACCCGAGAACGACGCCACCGCCGGGCGCTCGCAGCCTCGGGCTTCGGCCGAGCCGCCGGCCCGGACCGACTCCTCCTCAACGTCTCGAATAGCACCCATCGAAAGGCACCCATGACTGGCATGTCCCGACGCACGCTCCTG
>NZ_JARKPQ010000364.1 GCF_029975155.1 Propionicimonas sp.
GCGCTGGTTCGGCGCGCAAGACGACCCCATCCCCCTCGAGTACATCCGTCAGGTGCCCAACGTCACTCATGTGATCGGTGCCCTGTTCGATGTCCCGGTGGGCGAGGTCTGGCCGATGGACAAGATCATCGCGCTGCGCGCTCAGATCGAGGGCGTCGGGTTGAGGTTCGAGTTGGTCGAGAGCGTCAATATCCACGACGACATCAAGATCGGCGGCCCGAAACGCGACTGGGCCATTGACAACTACATCGCCACCATCAAGAATCTCTCGGCCGTCGGCGTCAAGGTGATCTGCTACAACTTCATGCCCGTCTTCGACTGGGTGCGCACGGAGCTACGCCACAGGCTCCCCGACGGGTCCTACACGATGGCCTACCAGGACGCGCTGGTGCAAGGCACCGCGCAAGAGACCATGGAGCGGATGAACGCCAACAACACCGGCGGTCACAAACTGCCGGGCTGGGAACCTGAGCGCCTCGTCCATCTGCAGGAACTGCTTGAGGCCTATGCCCCGCTCGGCGCCGATGGGCTCGCGGAGAACTTCAAGTATTTCATCCAAGCGATCATGCCCACCTGCGAGCGCTACGACGTCAAGATGGCCATGCATCCCGATGATCCGCCCAAGGCTCTGTTCGGTCTACCCCGCATCGCCACCAATGCCCAGGACCTGCGCCGCATCGAGTCGTTCCACGACTCCCCCTACAACGGATTCACGTTGTGTACCGGATCGCTGGGCGAGAATCCGGCCAACGATGTGCCCGCCCTGATCCGCGAGTTCGCCGGACGCGACAAGGTCCCATTCGCGCAGATCCGCAACATCAAGTTCACCTCGGACGTCGATTTTCACGAATCGGCCCACTCATCGGCTTACGGGTCGCTCGACATGTACGAGATCATGCTGGCGTTCTACGAGGCCGGATTCGGGGGGTATGCGCGTCCCGATCACGGCCGTGACATCTGGGGTGAGCACGGACGCCCCGGCTACGGCCTGTACGACCGGGCGCTCGGGATCACCTATCTGAGCGGCTTGTGGGAGGCCATCACCAAAGCCAATCGCTGACGGCCGTCCCCGTCAGCCGCCCCGCCTGCAGGCGCGGGCGGACGCGGGGGTCAGTTCCAGCGCAGGGTGGCGTCCCAGGGGCGCTGCTTGATCGTGGCCTTCACCGCGTCCGCGGAGCAGCCGAGCGCGGTGAGGAAAATCGCCATCCGTATCAGCACACCATTATCGGTCTGGCGGAAGATCGACAGGCCGGGCAGATCGTCCACATCGCTGGACAGATCGAACGAATCCATCCGCGAGTCCCTCGGCAGCGGGTGCATGATGATGATCTCGCTGGCATCGGCCTCGGCCAGCAGTCGCTTGTTCAGCAGGTTGCCGGACACGTTCGCCGTGACCAGCACCTCCTCGGTCATCCGCTCGCGCTGGACGCGGGTGGCGTAGACCACGTCGGCGCCGACCAGCGCCTCGGGCACAGTATCGCAGTCGATCACCCGGTGCCCGTGCTCGCGGGCGTATCTCTCTACCTCGACCGGCAGTTCGAGACTGGGCGGGCTGAACATCTTGAAGGTGATGTTGTCGGCCAGTGAGAGCAACTTCATCAAGGAGTGCACCGTGCGGCCGTACTTGAGATCACCGACGATCGCGATCGGACAGCCGTCCACCGGCTTGCCGCGGCGATGCAGTTCCGATTCGAGGGTGTAGAAGTCGAGCAGTGCCTGGCTCGGGTGCTCGCCGGTGCCGTCGCCGGCGTTGACCACCGGCACCACCGAGGCAGCCGCGAACTCGGCTACCGAACCTTCGTCGGGATGCCGCACCACCAGAACATCGGAGTATCCGGAGACCACCCGGGAGGTGTCGGCGATCGATTCACCCTTGGCCATGGACGAGAAGGTGAAGCCGGTCGTGGTGGTCACCTCACCACCCAACCGCAGGAAGGCGGACTCGAAGCTCAGCCGCGTCCGCGTGCTGGGCTCGAAGAACAGGCTGCCGAGAATAGCGCCATCGAGCACCGTGCACACGGCATGGCCCTCAGCGATGGGACGCACAAGGTCAGCCAGGTCGAACAACTGCTGCAACGACGTCCGGTCGAACTGCTGAACACTCAACAGGTGGCGTCCGGCACCAAACGGAGGAAGACTATCGGAGGCAATCACCAGTTCGCTCCTTCATCGACATACCGAGGGCAACCTACCACGCGCCATCGGATCCGACCCACCCTCCCCAGTTCTCAGGCCCTCACACCGGCGATGCCATCGGCCAGGCGGCGGGTCGCTGGGCCGACGGCATCGTCCGGCAGTCGGCTCACAAGCGTGACGACTGCGGGCTGAGCTGCCAGATCTCGTTCGGGATCAACTGATCGAAGGTCTCGACGACGAAGTCGGGCCACTGGTCGGGGGTTGCATCCGCGACATCCTCGCGGGTGCTGTCTCCAGTGAGGACCAGCGCTGAGACCATACCTGCCGCCCGACCCATCGCGATGTCGGTACCGAGCCGGTCCCCGACCATGAGGACGTCCATCGGATCGACATCCAGCCCGGCGATCGCCTCGTCGATCATGACGGCTCCTGGCTTGCCCAGATTGATCGAGCACTGCACACCGGTGCAGGCCTCGATCGCGGCGGTGATCGCCGCACAGTCCGGTTCACCGCGCCCGCCCGGGAAGGGGCAGTAGCGGTCCGGATTGGTCTGCACCAGGAATGCCCGCTTGTAGAACCAGATGGCGTCGAAGGCGATCTGGAGTTTGCGGTAGTCGAAGGTCCGGTCATAGGACGCCACCACGATGTCGATCTGCTCGGGATCGTCGCTGAGCCGGATGCCGGCCTTTGTCATGGCTCGGATCAATGGCTGTTCGGCTATCGGAAACACAACGGCGTCGGGGTGGTGCGCGCGCAACCAGCGGACCGTGGTGACCACGGTGTTCGCGATATCCTCCACCGGCGTGGGCAAGCCGAGCCGGCTGAGCTTCGCGGCGTACAGTTCCGGGTCCTTGGTGGGGTTGTTCGACAAGAACCGCACCGGGATATCCCTGTCCCGCAACACCCGCAGCCCGTCGCGAACCCCGGGCAGGACGTCATCGCCCAGATAGATGGTGCCGTCCATGTCGAACACGTAGGCGCCGTAGAGGCGTTGCGGACGCATCAGTTCTCCTCGCTCGTCGGTTGTCGCTGTCTGCTCAGCTGTCACGGTCTGCTCAGGTCCACAGGCCACCGGGCGCGAACACCTCGTCGACCAGTTCTGCGAACCATCCGATCTCGCGGCTCACATCGAGCACGGTGTAGCGCGAGCGGTAGTACATGGCGCGCGGGAAGGTGGCCTTCAGATCGGCGAGCGTCAGGCCGATCTGCTCGGGATGAGTCGGGGTGCCCGCCGCGGCCAGCGAGCGTTGCAGAGTAGCTGCCGGCACCAGCTGGGCCTCCAGCCGGGGCCGCAGGGACGGCCAGTCGTCCACCAGCGTCTGGACGCGGACGCGTAGCCCGTCGGCGTCCACGTACTTCTCGCGGGTCTCCCGCACGCCCTTCTCGGCCAGCGCACCGGTGAGCTTCGAGCG
>NZ_JARKPQ010000367.1 GCF_029975155.1 Propionicimonas sp.
GCGTGATCCCCGCAGTTGCCTGCAGTGGACCCCGACAGCTTCGTCCCCAAGACCCTCTGTCAGGGGCATCCCAGGTAATCACCCGCGGGACCGTCCGAGGCATTCTCCGGCCACAGCGATGGCCTCGACCGGATCGGAGCAGCCCGGCGGATTCAAGCGGTCAGTGCAACGAGTCCTGTGAGATGAGGCAGTCACTGATCACAGGAGGATCCGGATGCAGGGCAGGCACGGTCATCTCAGCCGGGAGCAGAAGCAGCTCGCGCTCAGGCTGCACGGGAAGGGCTGGCGGCTGGTCGACATCGCGAAGGAGATCGGCTGCAGCGCGCCGATGGTCGGCATCATGGCCCGCACCGGCAGGCACCTTGACGCCAGGCCGTTCGGGTGGGAGCCACGTCAGGGCTGTCTGACGATCGACGAGCGCGAGCAGATCCTGCTGGGCATCAATCGCGGCGATACCTTCACCGCGATCGCCGAGCAGCTGGGGCGTGCGGTGTCGACCGTCAGCCGTGAGGTGAAGCGCGGTGGGGGTCGCTGCGGCTACTCGGCGTGGCGTGGTCATGAACGTGCCCGCGAGCAGGCGCGCCGACCGAAGCCGTTCAAGCTTGCGTCGGGCCGGCTGCTCGAGGAGGTTGCCAGCCGGCTGGAGCAACTGTGGTCACCTGAGGAGATCGCGGCGCGCCTACGGTTGGATCACGCCGACGACCCGGAGATGCGCGTGAGCCACGAGACGATCTACCAGTCGCTGTTCGTGCAGGGCCGAGGCGAACTGCGCCGTGAGCTGGCGCGGTGCCTGCGGTCCGGAAGATCGGCCCGCAAGCCCCGCCGAACCACGGACGGTCGCGGCCGCATCCCCGGCATGGTCATGCTCAGCGAGCGCCCCGCAGAAGCCGACGACCGCGCCGTGCCAGGCCACTGGGAAGGTGATCTCATCCTCGGCGAGGGCAGCCGCAGCGCCATCGGCACGCTCGTTGAGCGCTCGACGCGAATGACACTGCTGCTGCACCTGCCCGACGGCAAGAGCGCCGAGCAGGTCGAGGCCGCGATGCGCGCCGCAATCAGCAAGCTGCCGTCCTCGTTGATCCGAACGATCACCTGGGACCAAGGCGCGGAGATGTCCAAGCACGCCGCGTTCTCCATCGCCACAGGAATCCCGATCTACTTCTGCGATCCCCACTCGCCCTGGCAGCGGGGGAGCAACGAGAACACCAACGGCCTGCTGCGCCAGTACCTACCCAAAGGCACCGACCTGAGCGTCGTCAGCCGCGAGGAGTTGGACGCGATCCAGGACAGCCTCAACGGACGCCCCCGCAAGACGCTGGGCTATCTGACACCATCAGAGAAGCTCGCAGAGTTCCTTGCGCCCATCGCTTGAATCCGCCATCGAGTTCGCCCTGCGCAGCTCACGCACTTCCTTCTCCAGCTCGACCAGGCGCTGGGACTCGCTGGTCGTGGTCCCGGGACGGTGCCCCTCGTCAACCTCGGCCTGCACGACCCAGTTCCTCAGAGTCTCAGGATTGAT
>NZ_JARKPQ010000382.1 GCF_029975155.1 Propionicimonas sp.
AGGCCGGATCGACTTCAAGGTCGAGGTTCCCTGCCCCATGAAGAACCGCTTTCAGGCCGCCATCGACCAGTTCGAACGCGAGCATCTCGAGGCGACCGGCGAGCGCTACCGCAGCTTCGTGCCCAATGTCTGCGGCGAGCATGTGGATGGTGCCGGCACCATCCGCGACATCGCCGCTGCCACCGATATCGACCAGATCCCCGACATCTGTATCGACTTCGCGTCCGGCCCGTTCAGCAGCCCGCCGATCGTGGAGCGTTTCGTCCAGGTCGGCGTCTTCGAGCAGGTGATCGCTGTCTCGGGTCTGCCGTGGCTCGCCGACCCCGCCGCGTTCATCGATCCCTACGGCGCCTACAACATCCTGGCCGTCAACCCGGAGGTGATGCTGGTCGAGACTCGGGCCCTGAACGGGCGCCCGGCGCCGCGCACCCTGGAGGATCTGCTCGATCCGATCTGGGAGTCCAGCATCTGCCTGCCTGACAACCACAAACACATCGGGACGAGGTTCTTCTCCGCGATCCGGCAGCGTTTCGGCGAGGCCGGTTTGGCCGCGATGGACCGCAACGCGGTCACCGCGATGAACGGCCCGACGATCGCCCGCTCGGCCGGGCATGGCACCCCGAAGGCCGCGATCTACCTGCTGCCGTGGGTGTTCGCCCGTGGCGCGGCGCGTCCGGGAAAGCTCGACCTGGTGTGGCCGGACGATGGCGCGAACTGCAATCCGATCGTCCTCATGGTCAAGCGCGAGCGTGCCGCGAAGAACAATGCCCTGCTGGATTTCTTGTTGTCGCCGACGATCGCCCGGGTCTTCGCCGATAATCAGTTCCCGGCCACTCGTCCGGATACCGACAACGGGCTGCCCGAGGGAGCGGCGGTCCGCTGGCTCGGCTGGGAGCATGTGCTGTCCGGCGCCCAGGCCGAGTGGGACGCGGAGTTCATCGTCCGATACAACCGTTTCCATCACGACAACTCCTGCTGATGAGGTTCGTCACGGTCGCCGGCCCGCCGTCGTCGGGCAAGACTTCGGTCATCTTGGCGACCATCGAGCACCTGCGCGCCAAGGG
>NZ_JARKPQ010000013.1 GCF_029975155.1 Propionicimonas sp.
TTCCTCGGCCATGACCGGCCCTCCTTCCTATCGTTCCGGTCCGCGATCTGCGCCCGGTCGTATCGTCTCTGCGCGCCTCGCTGGCTCGATCTTCGAGGGCAGCGGCGACGCTGCGCGCGTGGAGTCGTGCGCCTGCCCGGCGCGCAGCCGGTCGAGCACGGCCTGTGCCTCCGGGTCGAGCTTCGGGCTCGTCGATGTCGCGGCCGCCGGCGCCGCCGTGGCCACCGCGGCCGGTGCCGGCAGGGCCTCACGTAGCCGCACGAGCCGCGCACGGGTGTCCTCTGCGAGTAGCCTCGCCTGGCGTGCCTGGCCGGCGGCCACTGAGGCGTCGTAGACGGCCTGTGTCAGCCGGAGGAGCTGCCGGACCATGACCGCCTGCGCCACGGTCCCCTGACCGCCTCGTGCTGCGCTGGCGAGCAGCATGGCCGCCCCGGAGATGGCGACCGTCCCGGCCTTGTGCGGCCGGACGGTCCGCTGGTGCGTCTGCGCCGATCGTGACAGTGCTTCGGCCGCCGCCGCTAGGTCGCCAGGGGTCTCCTCGGTCGCATTCGACCAGGCGGCCAGAGCGCCGGCGGTCTGCCGCGCCACGGTAGCCCAGGTGTCGCGGTCGTCGACGTCGACGCCCCGCAGGCGGTCGACGAGGGCGCGCAGCTCCTCGTTGCGCCGGTCCCACAGCTCGGGGTCGGGCTCGGCGGTCTCGCGTCCAGGCGCGACGACGCGTCGGCCTCGCTTCGCCGCGGTCCACTCGGCGGCGGCCTCGGGCGCTCCGGTGGGCGTGTCCGGCCATCCGTCGCGCAGTCGCGGCAGCGCCAGGTCGCGCGCGAGCTGGCCGCCGCCGTACCAGATCGGGCGTTCTCCGGCCTCGGGTCGCTGCGCGACCGAGTAGCCGGTGATGACGTCCGTGCGACCGTCGGCGTACCGCGGTCGAACGATGAGCCCTTCGCGCCGCAGCCGGCGCACGAACTCGGCCTCGTCCTGTGCCGCTGTCGCGCAGCCGCGCACCTTCAACGCGAGCAGGTAGCGCGGCTGGTCGGTGCGCAGCTCCGATGCGATCCGCGCCTGCCGGTCCGCTCCTTCCAGGTGCTCCCACGCCGGCATCTCGGTGCCCTGCTTGGTGCGCGTTCGCTCGTACTTCGCGCGGGCACGGGCACGTGCCTGCGCCTCGCGCTCGGCCGGGTTGTACCCGCGCGTCGAGCGCTCGGCGCGCACCGACTCCAACTCTTCCAACCCGTACTTGGCTTCGAGTGCACGGGCGGCTGTCTGAGCGCGTCGGAAGTCGTGGTGCGTCGACGCCTTGGTGCCGTCCTCGCGCACCAGGTTCACGGCGATGTGGATGTGGTCGTTGCCGTTCTTGGACACGCCGTGGCGCACGGCAACCCACCGGCACGGCGCCTTCGGGCCTTCGGGGTCGTCGAACTCCATCGCCTTCATGAAGTCGCGGGCGATCTTCCCCCAGTCCTCATCCGTGCGCTGTCCCTCGTCCGCTCGCAGAGACAGCGAGCAGTGCCACACGTGCCCGCCTTTCACGTCGACGCCGAAGAGCACACGTGGCTTGTCAAGATGACGCGCGATCGCCAGTGCTGCGTCGCGTCCCAACTCGTTGTCGTCGTGCCACGCCATCATCGCCGGATCGCCCGCGACGAGGTGAGGTTCGGTGTGCTCGTTCGCCCGCCCAGGCCCAGCCAGGTAGGTCAGGAGACCCGGAAGGCGATCGCCTCGGGTCACGTTCGGCATCACAGCTCGCCCCAGTCTCCCGGAGGCGACTGCGGTAGCAGTTCACGCGCAGCGACTCGGCGCGGGTCCGTCAACTCGAAGTACCTGCGAGCCCACGTCGACCTGTCCGTCTCCGCCTGTAGGTGCTTCGCCCGCATGTTCCGGTATGCCTCGCGCGCCGCGTCGACGTGTCCACGCATCTTCGCGAGCTGAATCATCTGCTCGCTGCACAACGCACGCAGTCGCTCGACTTCCGCGACGAGCCGTGCCGCATCAGGTGTCGCCGCAGTCTCCTCCTGTAGCCGGCCGACCTTCTCCTCGGTCGGCCGTGACACGTTGTACAGCGGGTGCTCCGAGTGAATGGCGAGCGCCTCGGCCAACTCCGCTTCTGCCCTGCTCGGGTACGTCTCGATCGTGCCGGAGACCACACACGACCACCACTCGCCGTGGCGGCGGTGCGCAGCAAATCGCGAGCCAAGGTCTCGCGCGATCCCGACGTACAACAGCCGCCCACCGGCATCGAAAAACCGGTACAGGTAGCAGCGCTCGGTGACGTCCTCTCTCACGATGCCGCCTCGTGCAGTTCGTCGACGTATGCGTCGATCCGGTCCGCTACCTCGCGCACCTTCGCGAGCGTGACGACCATCGCCTCCTGCACCTCACCAGTCGCGTTCGTCGCCTTCGCCATCTGGTTCACGTTGTTCGCGATCCCCGCTAGGAGACGGTGGGTCGCGAACATCTGCGCGATCACCTCGTGCCGTACCGACGCGTTTGCTGCCGCCGTCTCGGACCCTCCTGCGAGAGCTGAGTCGACGAGGAGCTTCGCCACGCTCACGCGGTACTGCAACGCCAGGGCGAGGAGGCGGCCTTCCTCCTCGGGCGTCACGCGCACTACGTGCCGGTGATGCCTGCCGCCCTCGACCCGTCGGCGGCGAGTCTGCCGGGGCGCCGAAGGCTGCTCCTCGTTGTTCTCAACGGACATGACCTCAGCTCCTCTCGGCCCAGCGCAGCGACCCCGCCTCGTGCGGGGACCACACTCCTAGTGTGCCCGATCCGCGACGCCAAGTCGAGGATCCAAGCCACTTAGCCGTGCTAAGTGTTTAGCTTGCTCCGTCCGGGACTCCTATCGCTGTTGACTCACGTCGGTAGACGGGAGCGGTCGCGGCTCCGCCGCGCCATGCTGTTTCGACGTCGACAAACGTCGACGTAAACCGAGTGAATCCGTACGATAGAGACATGAGCAAAGAACCGAGCATTGAAGAAGCGATCGAGCGCGCCAAGCGCGCACAAGAGGATCGGATCAACGCGATCCGCGGTGTCGGTGAGGCGCGCCAGAACCTCGCGGACGTACGCGAGGTCACCGAGCGCGAGCTGGCCGAGCTACAGGCCAAGATCACCGAGCGCGTGCGTGAAGCTGAACGGGCCGACGTGAAGGCGTACAACGCGGCGCTGAGCGCCGGTTGGTCGGTCGATGAACTGCGCAAGATCGGCTACGCGGAACCTGAGAAGAAGAAGCGCACGCGCCGGCGCTCCTCGGGGCGGTCGTCCCTGTCGACGACCTCGGCCCGGCCGGCGTCTGCGCCCTCCGAGAGTGGTCCAGTCGACGCCACCGTGAAAGGTGGCGAGGGTCCGTCTGTAGGTGCGTAGCGTAACCCCCTGACCACCTGTGGACGGCTCCGGCTATCGCCGGGGCCGGACCCGCCCACAGGTGGACAGCGGGACCCTCGGTAACCGCCCGCACACCGGCCGCACCGTCACGTCATCGCGGCGCGTTGCGGTCACGCTAGTGCGG
>NZ_JARKPQ010000035.1 GCF_029975155.1 Propionicimonas sp.
CCGACGAGGAGCAGATCTGGTCCGTCTGGGAGGGCAACGCTCGCATCAAGCGCTGAGCCTTCTTGCGATTCGAGCCCCGGTGCGCGCCAGCGGCCGGGGCTCGGTCTTTCAATACGCGTACCGATCGCCGCACCGCGGTAAAGTGCCCGGCAGACAGACGCCAGGAGGTTCAATGGCTGCGAAAGCCCCGGTGAGTGCCGGCAGGTCATTCGTGCCCGCCGCGCGCACCCGTTCCGCCATTGCCAAGAGGCTGGCTGCACAGGCGGGACGCATGAGCACGGCCGTCGTCGCGGAGATGGAGATCCGTCACCCCTGGTACACGGACCTGAGCGCCGAAGAGCGGTCCTGGGTGACCATGGTCGCCAATGAGGGCATCAATGGATTCGTCGACTGGTTCGCCGACGATGCCGAGTCCGATCTCGATCCGGCTCGGATCTTCAACGTTGCGCCGCGCTCGCTCACCCGCAAGATCAACCTGCACCAAACCGTCGACCTGATTCGCACCACGATCGATGTGGTGGAGACCCAGATCGGTCAGCTGATGCCACGCGGCGATCGCACTGTG
The DNA here is from genome assembly GCF_029975155.1 of Propionicimonas sp. GTDB lineage: Bacteria > Actinomycetota > Actinomycetes > Propionibacteriales > Propionibacteriaceae > Propionicimonas. The sequence goes on from NZ_JARKPQ010000035.1 coordinate 566, forward strand.
CTGCAGAACGCCATCTTGCACTATTCCCGCGAGATCGCGTTCGCTGCAGCCGAGGTCTACGCACGGGCCGCCGAGTCCCGCGGCAGCTGGGACGAGCGGATCGAGGCACTCATCGTGGACGCAGTGGTGCGCGCCGATTCGAACGAAGACCTGCTGTCTCGGGCGTCCACTCTCGGCTGGCACGCTCAGGCACCGGTCGTGGTCGCGATCGGAGCGATGTCGGACGACGAGGACTTCACCGCACTGCGCAAGGATGCCGAGCACCTCGGGCTGGTGGCCATGGCGGCACTGCATGGCGATCGGCTGGTGCTCGTGCTGTCGCCCACCTCGCCGGATGCCGAACCCGATCAGCAGGCCAGCATCGGCTGGTTGGAGTCGCTGGCCGCACATTTCGGATCCGGTCCGATCGTGGTGGGGCCGCCGGTCGCCGGATTGGTGCGGGCCTCCGAATCGGCCCGCGCCGCCTTGTCGGGAGCGCGTTCGGCGAAGGCATGGCCGGAGGGGCCACGAGTGCTCACCGCCCGCGATCTGCTGCCCGAGCGGGCACTGGCCGGCAACGGCCAGGCACGCCGTGAGCTGGTGGAGTCGGTGTACAAGCCATTGCTGGCTGCCGGCGGTGATCTACTGGAGACCTGCGTCAGCTTCGGCGATCAGGGCGGATCGGTCGAGGCCACCGCCCGGGTCCTGTTCGTCCACCCCAATACTGTGCGCTACCGCCTCAAACGCATCGCCGAGGTGACCGGCTACTCCCCCAGCGCGCCCCGGGAGGCCTATGTGCTGCGGCTGGCCATCACTTTGGGACGTCAGCACAGCAATTAGGACG
>NZ_JARKPQ010000039.1 GCF_029975155.1 Propionicimonas sp.
TGAAACCCGTCCGCGATGCCCTGACCGAGCTACGCCAACCCCGCTCGCTGCTGAACAACTGGCACGACTTGCCGAGCCTGCACCTGCTCACCGACATCGCTCAAGGCCGGCTCGACCTGTCACACGATGCTCTCGATGCCCGCCCGCAAGTGTTCTCGGTGACCTACCTGCGCGCGATGCTCGTCGCCTCCGGCGCGTTGCCGCCCCGGGACGAGAACGCCGCCCGGCTACACCGCCACGCCGCCGAAGCCGGCGCCGACATCACCGATCCCGAGCTGCGCGGCGTGCTGTCCCGCTATGCCCGCTGGCACGTCGTCGGCCGCGCCAAGACCAACCGCCACGGCCACCTCACCGCTCATGTCGCCGCACGCTGCCGCAGCGACATTCACACCGCCCACGCCTTTCTCGACGACCTGACCGCGGGCGGTCACACCCTCGACGACTGCCCGCAAGCCTGCGTGGACGCCTGGCTCAGCACGAGCCGCAGCACCCGCCTGGGGTTCGTCCGCTGGCTCACACGAGGCGGCTACCTACCCCGAGTCACGTTGCCCGAACCCGTCGCGGCGAAAGACCCCGCCCATCAGGTTGACGCCGAAGATCAGCTGGCCCTTGCCCGCCGACTCCTGCACGACTCCACCGTCGCCAGCATCGAGGATCGCGCCGCCGCCTGCCTGATCCTGCTCTATGCCCAGCCCGTCGCGAAGATCGCCGCCCTCACCACCGACGACATCGAGGTCCGCGACACGGGAACCTATCTGCGGCTCGGCCGCGAACCGCTGCTGCTGATCCCGCCTCTGGACGGGCTGGTCACCGCGCTACCGGTCGTCAAGCCGTTCGGCACTGCGAGCATCCTGGCTGATGCCCGGTGGCTGTTCACTGGCAAGAACGCGGGCACCCATCTTCATCCCGCTTCACTCATGCGGCGGATGAACCAGCTCGGCATCTTCACCCGCGCCAGCCGGAGCACCGCGCTACTGCACCTGGCCTCCACGACCCCGCCCGCCGTGTTCGCCTCGCTCATCGGCATCCACATCACCACCGCGACCCGCTGGGCTGAACTCACCGGCTCAGCCTGGAACACCTACGCCGCCGCCCGACGCTGACGACCAAGGTCACTCCCGCTCCGTCTGAAGCAAGGTCGCGGTCTGCTCTACCCAGCGTCGTTGCCTGCCCGTCTCGACAGCTCGCCGGTGATAGTGGGAACGGACCCACGCCACCGCGTCTTCTGGCGCGACACCGCTCATCGTTGCCAGCAGCGCCAAAGCCGTCCCGGTCCGCCCGATGCCGCCGCCACACCCGATCTCGACTCGCTCCTCACCGGCACGTTCCCACGCCTCACGCAGCGCCGTCGTCGCGTCGTCGGTCGAGTCCGGTAGCCGGAAGTCTCGCCACCGCACCCAGCGATGAGGCCAAGGACCAGGCGCTGGGTCACGGCCAAGTAGATAGACCGCGAAATCGGGGGCAGGCACATCGCCGCGCGGCCGGCGCACGCCGACGCCGCGGATGCGTCGCCCGTCGGGCAACACCACCACACCCGGCTCGTCAGTCCATGCGTCCACACTTCAACGCTAGCCCGACGGCGGCGGTCCTGCCTGCGCACCTCGCCAGCATGGATTTCGAACGCTTCGAATACTTGCGATCCCCGGTTGGTCAGTAATGACCACGCGACAAGTAGTGGTTAGTTGTCTGGATAACGCCGATTCGCCTGACTAGGCGAGGGTAGCGGCAGGCCGAGAAGCGGGTCCCGGAAGCGGCTGCTGGTGAGGAAGATGGGGACGTGGACTTCGGGGACGGGAAGCAGACCTGGATCGGTGGCGGCGGCGAAGCAAGTCTCGACGATATGCTCACTGGGTGGTCTGGGAGCGGTCCGGGTGCACGGTGTCGGTGCGGGGACAGGTGGCTCGCCGCCAGCTGTTCGACAGTGACACGGACGAAGGGGCACCGCGGCACCGATTGCCGCATATGGTCGAGCCGGTCGTGCGCGGTAAACTGGATGAGGACCTGGCCATCACCAGTTGGCCGAGTCAGCCAGCTCCGAGTCCAGGCCACAGCTGAGCAGACACCTCGAAGCCGATCCGGGTGTTCTGGCCCATACGGCTAGTTTTGCGGAGATCCTGCCGCGGGGGTTCCTTGTCCTGAGGAAGAGAGAGCACGAGTCATGGCGCGTCTTGCTGTTCTGGGTGGCACCGGCTATACCGGAGGCCACATTGTCGCCAAGGCGGTGCGGGCGGGGCACCACGTCACGTCCTACAGCCGCACGGCCCCGTCCGAACCGGTCGATGAGGTCACGTACCGGACGGGGTCGTTGACGGACGCGGCGATCCGCGAGCACGCAGTGGCCGGGGCGGATGTCGTGATCGGTGCCCTCGCCCCGCGGGGTGAGCTGGAGGACTCCCTGGCAGGGGTGTACCGGGAGGTGGCCGGCCTGGCCGCGGCCGGTGGGGTGCGGTTCGGGGTGGTGGGCGGGTTCAGTGCGCTACGGCCGGCGGAGGGGGCTCCGCGGTTCTATGAGTCCGGGGAGCTGCCGCCGGAGTTCGCCGCTGAGGCCCGGACGATGGGCGCGGTGCTGGACTGGTTGCTCAGCGACGCTCCGCAGGGACTGGATTGGTTCTATGTGAGCCCGGCAGCGAACTACGGCTCCTATGTGCCTGGTGAGGAGTTGGGCCGGTACCGGATCGGCGGGGAGGTCGCTCTGTTCGATGCTGAGGGGAAGTCGGCGATCAGCGGACCGGACTTCGCCGCGGCGATCGTCGCTGAGATCGACACGCCCACCCACCGGCGGGCTCAGTTCTCCGTCGCCTACTGAGTTCCTGGGCTCTCGCGGGCTCAGCCGCATGACCGCGCCGGCCCGGCGATCGTTACCGGGCGGGCACGCTCAGGAGGCCGGGCCTGCCGCACCGTCAGGCACGAGCGCGTGGGTCATCGGACGAGAAAGATGAGGATGGCCAGGCTCGCGGCGGCTGCGGTGAAGTACAGCGCGGCGATCTTGCCGCTGGGCTTGGTGTGACCGGTGGCGTAGCGGTTGTAGAGGGTTTGCAGCCGGGCTCGGAGGCGGTCTTGGTAGAGCAGGCCGATGATCAGGACCGCGAGGGTCGGCAGGGCGTAGATCGCGGTGTAGCCGATCAGCACGGGCACCGCGGTCTCGGGGCCGATGCCGGTGTCGATGAGGCGTTCGACGGCCAGGAACATCGGGAACGCGTTAGGGATGTCGCTGATCGTGGCGACCAGACCGAGCGGAAGCGCGGTCCAGGCGTTCACCCAGGACGGCAGCCCGTACCCGCGCCGGGGGCGCGCGGTGAACCGGCGGACGCCGAGAACGATGAAGACCACCGTGATGATCGTGAACAGGATGCGACGCAGCCACAGCGTCAACCCGTCCAGCCAGGTCTCGGCGGCGTTGAGCCCGAAGTAGAGCAGCAGCGTGAAGGTCCCGAACGTCACGAACGCCCCGACCGCGTACGCCCACCCGGTGGCCGCGGGCCGCTTGGCGGCCAGCAGGATCACCACGACGATCCAGATCGTGGAGACGTTGACCGAGTCCAGCAACGCCAAGCCCACCAGGGTGAGCAGCAGCCCCACAGTCACCACGGATCATGTGCGCCGCCCCCGCCGGATGTGCCGGGTGCACTGGGGGTCTCGGTCGTGTAGGCGAGGGTGGTGAGGTGGTTCGCGATCCTGGCCCGCATAGAGGGGTGCAGGGGTGTGGTGAGGGACTCGATGAGCCAGAGCCCGTCGGCGGCCAGGCGGGCGATGAGCTGGCTCAACTCACCCGGGGAGATGTCTGCATGCTCGGGCAGTGGCGGGGTCCACCGGGCCAGGACCCCGTTCCAGGGGGCGTGCATGGCGGGGTCGTTGACGGTTTCGAGCATCAGCAACAACTCGGCCCGGGTCGCGCTGCGGGTCGCGACCTGGGCGTAGGCGGCCAGACGCTCAGCATCACTGGCCCGTTCGGCGGGTTTGCCCGCGGCCTCGGTGAGAGCGGTCTCCCACTGTTCGGCGAGGTGCTCGTGCAGCGCCTGCAGCATGACCTCGCGGGTGCCGAAGTGATACAGCAGCCCGCCTTTGGTCATGCCCGCGGCCTCGGCCACGGCCTCGAAGGTCACCGCGGTGACCCCGCCGGCCTCGATCACCCCCAGGGCCGCATCGAGGATCTCGGTCCGCTTGCTGGGACGCATAGCCTCTGCCTCCACTCCCGCCCGGTCAGTGGTTGCCCGAGAAGGCCTGCGACTGAGTCCCCGGCCCGTGGTGGCGCAGCAACCGTCCGGTGACCGCGGCCCCGACCGCCAGGACCACGGCGAGGATGATCATCGTGACCAAGAACCCGGTGCCGAAGGCACTGCTCGCCGCCTCGATGATCGCCCGGTCCCCGCCCGCTGTCGCCAGCGCATCCGACAGGCTCTCGTGCGCACCCTCCGGCGCGCCGGCCGGGAGCCGCACGGTGGTGGTGTAAACGAAGGTGAGCAGGCTGCCCAACAACGCGACAGCGGTCAGGGACCCGAACTCATACGACACCTCCTCGACCGAGGACGCCATCCCGGCACGGCGGGCGGGCACATTGCCCACAATCGCGGTCGAGGCCACCGACATCGCCCCACCCAGCCCGGCGCCGGTAACCAGCAGCCCGGCAACCAACACACCGAACACGTCGGCCTGCACACCGATGATCACCACGACCACCCCGAGCGAGGCGACCGCAAGGCCCCCGGCGATCAACGGCAGCAGGCCGATCCTGTGCAGGAACGCCCCGCCCAACAGCGCGGTGGGCAGCGACCCGATCGCGACCGCCGCGACCAGCAGCCCGGCCTCCAGGGGGGTGAAACCCTCCACAAGCTGATACCGCTGGGTCGTGACCAGCTGGGACCCGCCGATCGCGAACATCGAGAACGCCGCCGCCAGCACCCCGGCGCTGAACGCGGGATTGCGGAAGATCGAGAACTCCAGCAGCGGCTGCTCCAAGCCCCGCTGACGGCGGACGAACAGCACCGACCCGACCACCGCGGCCACCAAGCCCGCACCAACGATCACCCAGTTCTGCGGGGAATGCGCGAGCTCCTTGATGAAGAACACCGCACCCACCAGCGCGACCATCGCCTGCAACGACGACACCAGGTCCCACCTCTTGGACGGGTCGGGGTCGTTGGGCGGTGCGATCAGCACCGCCGCGATCAACGCGGCGATCACCACGGGCACGTTGATCAGGAACACCGAGCCCCACCAGAAGTGCTCCAGCAGCACCCCGCCCACGATCGGGCCCAGCGCCGCACCCACCACCGCAAGGCTCCCCCACACCGCGATCGCGAAATTGCGCTCACGCTCAACCTCGAACGAGACCCGGATCAGCGCCAGCGTGGCCGGCATCATCGCCGCCGCGCCCACCGCCAGCACCGCACGCGCCGCGATCAGCAGACCCGCCGACGGCGCGAACGCCGCCCCCAACGACGCCACCCCGAACACCACCAGACCGATCAAAAACATCCGCCGGTGCCCGATCCGGTCCCCCAGCGTGCCCGAGCCCAGCAACAGGCCCGCCATCACCACCGGATAGGCGTTGATGATCCACAAGCTCTGCGACCCCGACGCCCCCAACTCCTCGGTCAACGTCGGCAACGCCGTATACAGGATCGAGTTGTCCAGAGTGATCAACAGCAGCCCCGCCGCCACCGTCACCAGCAGACCCCACCGCTGCCGCTTGCTCAAACTCACGTCATCACACCTTTCCGGAACCGAACTATCACCACCCGTAACTATACCATACGTACGGTACAGTTACGACTGGTGATAGGTGGCCGGGCTCCACACCAGCCTTGAACGCACAACCCGGACCCTCAGAAAGACACCGAAGCGGACAGCGCGCACGTGCAGCAGTCCCAACAGAGCCTCCCGAGAACCGGCACACCACCCGTCGCAACAGCCGCACCAACGACCCCACCCAGCTGACGCCCCCTGCACCCCGATGCACACCTGAACAGCATGGATTACGAACGCTTCGAATACTTGCTTACGCCGGTTGGGTGATCGGCGATGGGTGTCTTCCCCGACTTCGACGGGCTCGGCGGTATCGGAGACCTCCGCGCCGTGGTCGGCGCGCTCCTGACGTTCGTCCTGATCGTCGCCGTCCTCATGCTGATCGTCTCGGCGATCGTCTGGGCCATCGCAACGGCCCACGGCAACTACGCCACCGCCAGCAAGGGACGAATCGGAGTCCTCGTCGCCGTCGGTGCCGCCGTCCTCGCCGGAGGCGGCGTCGCCTGGATGAACTGGCTCCTCAACCTCGGCCAACAGCTCTGACACCGAACACCTCTGAGCCCGTTGATGCCCACGTCCTCACCGGCGTGGGCATTGCTATTCCGTCGCCGAGGGGTCACGGGTGCACCTGTGGCGTGTACCCCGTCTGCGAGTTCGTGGGCGGGCCGCCCGTCGCTAAGGAGTCCTACCGTGTTCGATCTGCTCGCCAACGTCATGTCCGCGCCGTTGCTGGTGCCGATGGACATCAACATTGACCCCAACACCGACGGCCTGCCGGGGATCAACCAGTTGCGAACCATCGTCGGCGCGGTGATGACCATCGGCCTGATCCTGTCCGTGCTCGCGCTGATTGTGTCCGCGATCGTGTGGGGCTTCGGCGCGAACTCGTCGAACCCGCACCTCGCCTCGCGCGGGAAGATCGGCGTCCTCGTCTCCTGCGGTGCTGCGGTGATTTGCGGCGCGAGCGTGACGCTCATCAACTTCTTCTGGAACGTCGGCCAGTCCGTCTGACCCGCCCCGTCGTCGAGAGCTGGTGTTCGTGATGGGCGTATGCGACGTTCCCGTGATCTCCTCGGTCTGCGATGCCGTCGGCGAAGGAGCTGCGTCTCTGGTCGCGGCCCCGTTCGACTGGCTCGCCCAGGCGATGGGTGCCGCCGCGGGGTGGCTGTTCGAGGCGGTCTGGTCGGTCTTCGACACCACGACGCTGGTGGATGTCACCAAGCCCGGTTACATCGCCGTCTACAACCTGTTGTTCGGTATCGCGGTCTTCGTGATGCTGATCTTCTTCTGCCTCCAACTCATTACCGGGCTGATCCGACGCGACCCCACCGCCCTCACCCGCGCCGCCCTGGGTCTGGCGAAGTCCGTCCTCGGGTCGTTCGTGGTCATCACGCTGACGGCGCTGCTGCTGGAGGTCGTTGATCAGCTGTGCATCGGGATCGTGCAGGCCGCCGGGGAAACGACCGAGTCGATGGGCGACAAGATCGCCCTGCTCGCTGCGGGGCTGGTCGGGATCAATATCGCCGCTCCCGGCGTGGGCGCGATCATCACGATCTTCATGGCCGGGCTCGCGATCACTGCCGCCGCGATCGTGTGGCTGTCCCTGCTCGTCAGGAAGGCGCTGCTGTTGGTGGCGGTCGTGTTCGCGCCGCTCGCGTTTAGCGGCGCGTCGTGGGATGCCTCGCGGGGGTGGATCGGGAAGTGGGCGATGTTCGTGGTCGCGCTGATCTGCTCCAAGCTCGTGCTCGTCGTGATGTTCCTCGTCGCGATCACCCAAGTCTCCGCACCGATCGACGCCGACCTCGCCTCGGTCAGCGACCCCATCGCGGGAATCGTGCTGATGGCGATGGCCGCATTCGCCCCGTATCTCAGGTACTAGTTCATCGCGTTCGTCGGGTTCGACATGTACCACGCGATCGGCTCCGAGCAGGATGCCAAGAGCGCCCTCAACCGTCCGATCCCCGTCCCGACCAAGCCGCAAGGCGGCGGCGACCCGAAGAAGGTGCTCGACGGAGCCAGCAGTGGCGGCGGGAACGCGGGCGGAGGTTCTGGTGGAGGAAGCAGCGCCCCGCCACCGCCGAAGACCCCGGCACCGGCACACGCCGCGAGCGGCGGAGGTGCCGCCGCTGGTGGAGGGGCCGCAGCCGGCGGGGGCGGCGCAGCCGCGGCCGGTCCCGTCGCGGCAGGCGTCGTGGTCGGGGCGAGTGTCGCCAAGGGTGCCGCGACCGCCGGGCCGAAAGCCGGAACCGCGCTGGGAGCCCAGGGCGAGCACGCCGCCGACGCCGCCGCGCAGACACCGCCACCTCCCGCAGCCTCGCCTGCGGCACCGCCGTCGAGCCCGGCACCACGACCGCCGAGCACCGACCCGTCACCGCCACCGAAGCAGCCCCCGCCGCCCGCGCCACGCCCACCGAAGGAGTAGACGATGAGCAGCACGAACCACGACCGTCCCACCGCGGGCGAACTCGTGCCGGTGAAGTTCTCCCGCCTCACCCGCCGCGGTGTCCTCCTCGGTCTGTCGCTGACCCAGCTCATCACGCTCGCCATCGGCGGAGCCACACTCATCGGCGCGTTCTACGCCGGCGGCGGGATGCTGCTCGCCTACACCGCCCCCATCTGGGTACTCGCCGCCGCACTGACCTGGATACCCATCGCGGGCCGGCCCATCGTGGAATGGCTACCCATCGCCTGCTGGTGGCTGTGGCGCACCACCGGCGGGCAACTGCTCTACCGACACAGGATCGTCGTCCCACGCCCCGTCGGAACCCTCGCCCTGCCCGGCGACATGGCGCGACTGCGCGAATACACCGACCCCGACACCAGCGCCGGAATGATCCACGACCCCCACGCCGCAACCTTGACCGTGGTGTGCGAGGTCACCCATCCCGCGTTCGTGCTCCTCGACCCCGGCGAACAGGAACGCCGCGTCAGCTCCTGGGGTCGCGTCCTGGCCACCGTCTGCCGCTCCGGGCGGATCGCGACGCTACAAGTCCTCGAACGCACCCTCCCAGACTCCGGCACCGGACTCGCCGAATGGTGGGCCACCCACGGCACCCCGGACGGCTCGTGGGCGGCCGACACCTACGCAGAACTCATCGACCGCGCCGGCCCAGCCGGCGAACGGCACGCCACCACACTCTCGCTATCACTGGACATGAAGACCAGTGCGCGGCAGATCAGGACCGCGGGCGGCGGGATTCGTGGTGCTGCCGCCGTGCTGCGGCAGGAGATGAACACGCTCGTCGCCGCGCTCCGCTCCGCCGACCTCTCGCCGTCGGGATGGCTGACGCCGGGGCAGATCGCGGTGATGCTGCGCTCCGCCTACGACCCCGCTATCGCCGCCACGCTGGAACGCCACGGCAGGCTCGGCCAATCCCTTGCGACCGCAGGGCCGGTCGCGGTCACCGAGACTTGGGGCAAGCTCCGCACCGACTCCGCGCACCACGCAGTGCTCTGGGTCAGCGAGTGGCCCAGGTCGCTCGTCTATCCGGGATTCCTGTCGCCGGTGCTGCTGTCCACCGGCATCCAGCGGTCGTTCTCGCTGATCTGCACCCCCATGCGTTCCGACGCCGCTGCTCGCGACATCCGCAAGAAGAAGGTCGAGCACATCTCCGACCAGGCCCAGCGCGCGAAGATCGGCCAGATCGAAGACGCCTCACAGACCGCCGAGTACCACGACGTGCTCCAGCAAGAAGCCGACCTCACCGCCGGACACGGCATCCTCCGCTACACCGGCCTCATCGCCGTCTCCGCACCCACCGTCGAAGAACTCGACGCCGCCGTCGCCGCCATCGAGCAAGCCGCGATCCAGGCATCTTGTGAGACCCGGCTGCTCGTCGGCCAGCAAGCCGCCGCCTTCACCGCCGCTGCGCTCCCGCTCTGCCGGAGGGTCTGACGGGTCTTACGTGCCTCGCAGTGTGAAGCCCGTACCAAACGACTACGCGCTGTCCCTCGTGCGGTCGGCGATTGACCTTGGAGCGTCGACCTGCCGCGGACGAACGAGAACATACTCGCCGTCAGGGGTCATGCTCTCGCGCAGCAGCTCAACGACGCGCACGAGCGTCGCATCGTCAATCGTCGGTCCGTCCAGAGCGGCGCGGACCGCGTCTTCCAACTCGCTTGGAAGCACCTCGTCGTCGATGCGGACATTGGCGAGCATTGATCGCGCGCGAGCTGCGTATTGGTCCGCCAGCAACGCTGAAAGAAGAATCGCCTGGTACTGCTCCGCCGTCATGCTCTGTGGGCTGCGCGCCAGCTCTTCCGACGGTGGCTCATTATGCTCGGCGAGCGGACCTTCAAGGTACGCAGTAGGAACCTCATCTACCTTGCCGACTTCGACAGAGAACGTCTGCCGTGGCGGTCGAGTTGTGGCCCACTTCCACAGTCTTGAGACACCGAGGACCGCGGCGTCCACCGCAACATCAACTCCACGTTCAATGTAGGGCGCTAACGCCTCCATGATTGCGTCGCCGACTTGGTACCGGAACTCCTGACCGGGCGAAGGGCGCGCTGGTACCAAGGGTCCGCGCGACCGCACGATCTCGTCGATGTCGGCTGGGCGAGACTCAGTAGGACCGAGCAGGTTCTTGGTGTCGTCGTCACGGAGCAGGTCCCGTTCATACCCACGGGTCGCCCGCGACTCGGAACGGTGGGTTCCCTCGCGACGCCGCACCCAACGCAGCTCTTCGTCGTCGTTCATGCCTCACCTCCTCGGTGGTCGAAGTTTACCGGCGTCGAGCGCGGTGGGCTGGAGGAATGAGAAGCCCCTTGCTGCTGAATGCCTCAAATGATCTGCGGGTGCACGGGGGCGCACCTCGTGGGTGACATGACCTACCGATGGAGGCCACCATGCCCACGTTCTTCGATTCGACCGCGGATGCAGCGGAGGCATCCGAAGCCTTGCGCGGACTCGCGCACCCGAGCCGGGGGTTCGATCAGCCCGCCGAGATGTACGGGGTGATCGGTGATCTGTCCTCGGGGATGCGCTCGCTGCGGCAGGCACTCGATCAGATCGCCGATGTTCACGAGCGCAAGGTCGCGCACGCCTTCAATGACGCCGGAAGCCACGAGGCAGGAGTGCGTGACGCCCTCGCTGCTGCGGAGGAACTGCGTCAGGCGGCGAACCTCGTCGACCGGGCGTATGACCGGCTCGCGGAAGGGTTCATCGCCGCCGGGCGGATCGCCTGGCACCCTGAGCCCGCCGTCGAGGAGGCCGCGCCGTCTCGGTGGGTCAGTGTGGTGTTCCTTCAGGGCGAGGAGGCGGACCGGCCGTTGCGCATCCTCGGCGAGCTGGGGCATGTCGATGCGGTGGACTTCCTCGCGCAGTGGGACTACGGCGACGAGACCACGCAGGCCGCGCTGGAGAACGGGTACGTCTACGACGAGCCCGGCGAGGGCACCAACGACCAGGTGGCGCTCTCGGGCGACTACGCGCTGGTCGTCAACCCGCACGTCGGCTACGTCTCGCTCCTGCGCCGCTACACCGAACCGGAAGCAGAGCCCCAGGACGCCGAACCAGTCGGAACCCCTCCGGTGCAGGCTGGGCCGGAGTTGCTGGTGTCGTACTCGTCGCCGGGTGCCACGGAGCGGGCCGATGTGCCGACGGCGAAGCGGGATGGGTCGTGGTTCGAGCCGGCCAAGATCACGGCTGTCAAGCAGGCGCGAGGGCTGGTGCTGTGACCGAGGATCGCGCGCGGCTGCACACCGCAGTTCTGGTAGCGCCGTCGAAGGAGCGGCGGAAGCTCCGGAAGCAGCGCCGCAAGGCAGAGGCCCGGCTCCACGCCGAGCAGCGTCGGGCCGCGCTCGCCGCGGCGAAGGCGAAGGCCGAGGAGGAGCGTGCCGAGCGGCGCGCCACGGTCTACCTGCCGAAGTCTGGCGAACCGGGTGCCGCGAGGCTGCGCACTCCGGGTCGGTTCCATCTGACGCGGCATCAGGACACGTCGGCGACGCTGGCGGGTGCGTATCCGTTCGTCGCCGAGGGTGGGCTCGGTGCCGATGGTGTGTTCGTCGGCCAAGACCTGTACTCGGGCGGGAGTTTCGTCTACGACCCGTGGGTGCTCTACGCGCGCGGGATCATCACCGCGCCGAACGTGGTGCTGGCCGGGATCGTCGGCTCAGGCAAGTCCTCGCTAGCCAAGTCGCTCTACACGCGGTCGCTGCCGTTCGGGCGGCGCGTGTACGTGCCCGGCGACCCGAAAGGCGAACACACCGCCGTCGCGAACGCCGTCGGCGGACGCGCCATCGTCCTCGGGCACGGGCTCAACACTCGCCTGAACCCGCTCGACGAAGGTCACCGGCCCAGCGGACTGTCGGACGCGCAGTGGGCCTCGACCGTCGCGGCGCGGCGTCGTGACCTGATCGGCGCGCTCGCGGAGACCGTGCTCGCGCGAGGCTTGTCGCCGTTGGAGCACACCGCGATCGACATCGCCCTGACCCAGACCGTGTGGGAGAACGACGTGCCGATCCTGCCGATGGTCGTCGATCACATCCTCGCCCCCAGCAAGGATGCCGACGGCAGGCTGGCCGAGGACGGCAGGCTCGTCGGCCACGCGCTACGCCGCCTCGTCGCAGGCGACCTGGCCGGGCTGTTCGACGGCCCCTCCACGGTCGCGTTTGATCCGTCATTGCCGATGATCTCCCTCGACCTCTCGCGGGTCACCGAGAACTCGACCCTCATCTCAGTCCTGATGACGTGCTCGTCAGCGTGGATGGAATCCGCACTGCTCGACCCGAACGGTGGGCAGCGGTGGGTGATCTACGACGAGGCATGGCGGCTCATGTCCCACCCGGCGCTGTTGCGGCGGATGGATGCGCACTGGCGACTCGCCAGGCACTACGGGATCGCGAACATGCTGATCTTCCACAAGCTCACCGACCTCGACAACGTGGGCGACCAAGGCTCCGCCATGCGCTCCCTGGCCAACTCGCTGCTCGCGAACGCGGAGACGCGGATCGTGTACCGGCAGGAATCCGACCAGCTCGGACCGACCGCGACCGCCCTCGGTCTGACCGGCACTGAGCAGCAACTCTTGCCGAACCTCGGCGTCGGCCAAGGCCTGTGGCGGATCAAGGCGAGGAGCTTCGTCTGCCAGCACCAGCTCCACCCCGACGAACTCGCCCTGTTCGACACCAGCAGCCGCGCCGCGGGAGGTCACCGATGAACCTCACGGGCCCGCGCCGATCCACCACGACCGACGACGATGCCACGGCTCCCGTCGAGCTGCCGCACGTCCTCGTCACCGTCGCCGACGACGGAAGCCTCGCCGCGACGGTCGATGGAACACCACTTCCGTCACCGGACGCGGGCGCGTGGACGCGAGCGACGTTCGGGCCGCTTATGGACGCCATCACCAAGGACCGCACCGTCGCCGTCCGGGTCGAAGTTCGCGAGACCGATGGAAGTGTCTTCACCGATATCCTCCGCACACGCAAGACCCGACGCGCCGTGGCCCCGCCCGAGACCCCTGTGCCAGAGACTCGTCGGAGTCGCCAGGCCCGACGAGTGCCGCGCCTGGCTGAGGTCACCGCCGAGGGGTTCGTACCCGGCGAGGATGTCGCCGTCGCGACGATCGTCTCCCACACCGACGCCACCGGAACCGGCGAGGCCCACGCACTCATCGACCTCGACGACCTGCCCGACGCAAGCGCGCCCGAGGTGATCCTCCTTGGGCGCATCTCCGGCACCCTCGCGGTGCGGCGGCTGACATGAACCAGCGGCAAGCCGGGAGCATGGGCGACGAACTCACCAACGCCGCCCTCATCGGCCTGATCGGCATGTTCGGGATCGCTCTCGTCCTCCGCGCGGCCGGCAGCGTCGCCGCGCTCCTCACCAGCACGCCCCAGCCCGACGCCGGCGCAGCGGCGGGGCTCGCCGTGCTGTTCAACCCCGGCGACCCCGCGACCGCGCTCGGTGCCGACGGACTCAACCCGCTCGTCTACTGGCTCGTCAGCACGACACTGCTCGGCGGACTCGCAGCCGGGATCGTCTGGGTCTGGATCGTGCTGCGTCGACACACGCGGAAGACCGAGACCGACCCGCACCAACTCGCGGGGATCGCGACCAGCCATGAAGTCAAGACCGCAGCATCCGCGAAGGCACTGCTTCACCGTGCGGCCACGCTGCGGCCCTCCTTGGAGTCGCCGGCACCGCAGGATGTCGGCTACCTCCTGGGGGCCAGTCGTGGCACGAAAGTCTGGGCATCGGTCGAGGACTCGATCCTGCTGATCGGCCCGCCCCGCTCCGGCAAGGGATTGCACGTCGTCATCAACGCGATCCTTGACGCCCCCGGTGCGGTCGTCACCACCAGCACGAGGCCCGACAACCTCACCGCGACCCTTCGCGCTCGACGCCGCAAAGGCGGGCCGGTCGCCGTGTTCGACCCCCAACACCTCGCCGAAGGCATCCCCGCCGGACTCCGCTGGTCACCCATTCGCGGCTGCGACGATCCGCTCACCGCGATGATCCGCGCCAACGGACTCGCCGCCGCCACCGGCCTCAGCGCCGGAGGCGTCGAGTCGGGTGGGTTCTGGGAGGGAAAGACCCGCACCGCACTCCAGAGCCTGCTGCACGCCGCCGAACTCGACGGCCGCCCACCGGCCGAGCTGTTCAGGTGGACCCTCGACCCCAGCGCAGCGACCGAGGCCGTCGCCATCCTCAACTCCCACCCGAACGCGGCGATGGGTTGGGACGACTCCCTTGGTGCGATGATCGACGCCGACCCCAAGACCCGCGACAGCATCTGGCAAGGCGTCTCCCTCGCACTCGCCGCCCTCGCCGACCCGCGCGTGCTCGATGCCGTCACGCCCGGCCCGCACGAGCACTTCGACCCCGAGACCTTCCTCACCGAACAAGGCACCCTCTACCTACTCGCCACCGGGGCGGGAGCAGGAGCCTCCGCATCGCTGGTCGCGGCATTCGTCGAAGACCTCATCGAAACCGCCCGCAGGCTTGCCGCCCGCTCACCCGGAGCACGGCTCGACCCGCCGCTATTGCTCGCGCTCGATGAGATCGGGAACCTCGCACCGCTGCCATCCCTGCCGACGCTCATGGCCGAAGGCGGCGGCACCGGAATCACGACCATGCCGGTCTTGCAGTCCCTCGCCCAAGCACGCGACAGGTGGAGTGAACACCAGGCCGGCGCGATCTGGGACGCCAGCATCGTCAAGATCATCCTCGGCGGCGCATCCAACAGCCGCGATCTCCAAGACCTCTCCACCCTCATCGGTGAGCGTGACGAGTACACCGACAGCGTGACCCTTGGCGACCACGGCACCCGCTCCAACCAGCGTTCGGTCCGCCGTGTGCCGATTCTGCCGCCAGACCGCATCCGCACCCTGCCGTTCGGCACCGGCATCACGATGCTGCGCTCCGCACCGCCCATCGTCACCGATCTGCGCGCCTGGCCGACCCGGCCCGACGCCGCGCAGCTCCGCAGCGACCGCAACGAACTCGAAGCATTGCTGCGCCACCGCCCCGCGTCCTGACGACGCTTGGAAGGGCCAGCGCACCTGCCTGACAGAGCGACCACACGCAGTTGGTCGCCCGAGTTCAGGAGGAGGCCATCATGGCCATTCACACCCAGGAATCGTTGTCGGGCTTCATCGCTTCGGAGCCGTTGCTCACTGAGACGGCCAAGGGAGACGCTAGGTTCTTCGCCCGTATCGGCAAGGAGCACTTCCGCCGCGAGGACGATGGTTCGTTCACGCAGACCGAGACGACCTATCACCACCTGGTGATGTTCGGGCGTTCCGCTGAGCACGCGCACGCGAACTTCGCCCAGGGCGACAACTTCGTCGCCGAGGGCTACACGCGACCGGTCAACTACGAGCGCAACGGTCAGGCGATCGAGGGCGAGGAGTTCGTTGCCAAGAAGATCGGCCATGACGCCGCGCGAACCCGCTACGAGGTGGATCGCACGCCGCGCAATGGAGTCGGGCGGGACGCGGCGGCGTACGAGCCGACGCAGCGGGCGGCGACCGCGGCGCACGCCCCGGTCAGCATGTGAGTTCGGGAGCTACAGCACTATGAACGATCAGCATGAGATGGATGAGCCGGACGTCTTCGACGGCCCGCCCCGAGTCACCAACTCGGACATGCCCGAGCCGCCTCACCCCGTGAACTGGAACTTGCTGACGGCGCACGAGCTGGAGCAGGAATGGCTCGCGCTGAACCGATGGGTTGACTGGCTGCGCCGCACCTACGGCCTCACCGTCGCGGTAGTGCCACCGTTCTGGCACCACCACCCGGAGATGGTCTGGGAGCTGTCGGCTCTGCACCTGCACTGGCTCGCGGCGTACGACCCCGAGCAGAACGCATCCGCGCCACTCGGCTGGCACCGCGACTTCGCCGACGCACGAGAGCGCCTCCGCTACTGGGTCACCGCCTGCGGCACTCGTGGCGACCGCGACCGCCCGACCCGGCAAGCTGCGTGGCCCGGTGAGGACCCAGCGCCCACCATCCAGGACTTCACCTTCACCGACCGCGACACCGAGTTCGTCGAGTTCGTCATCGCCCAAGTCCGCAAGCGCCAGGAGGCCGAAGACGACTTCTACGCCAGCCTGGACGCCGGCGAAGCGCAGTAGACCGATGAGCCGCTACGCCAAGAAGACCGACCGTCGCCCCTACGAGGAGCGGTCGTTCTCCGTCCGGGCCGTCCACCGCGAACGCGCCGACCTGCACAAGCTCGCCGAGGTTCTCATCCGGCTGACATTGCAGGAGACCGGCGAGAGCCGCGCGGCCCGCGCGGCCGTGCGGGTGCCCGACACCTACCGGGCGGCACCGGATGGCCGGGCCGCCGCTGAAGCCGCCCGGTAGAATGTACCGTGCAAGCCTCGCGATGCGGGGTGTTGTGGCCTAAACCTCGCCTCTCGGCGGGCAACACGCACCGAGACCATCGGGTCTCGCCCTACAGCCTTCACCGGCTGCTCTCACGATCAACACCCCTCCCACGAACAGTGGGAGCGCGAGGGTCGAACAGCGTGAGAGTGAGCCCCCGATGACCACCATTGCCGACGATCCGGCAGCCAGCCTCATCGACCCGCCCAAGACAATGGCCGCCGCCGTGTCCTACCTGCGGGTCTCGACCCGCGAGCAGGCCGAGAAGGGCGGCACGGACGAAGGCTTCTCGATCCCAGCCCAACGCGAAGCGACCCGGCGCAAGGCCGAACAGCTCGGCGCCGGCATCGTCGAGGAGTTCGTCGATGCAGGAGCCTCGGCCAAGTCGTCCGACCGGCCCGAACTGATGCGGATGATCCAGTACGTCAAGGCCAACAAAGTCGCGTACTGCATCGTTCACAAGGTCGACCGGCTCGCCCGCAACCGTGCCGACGACGTGAGCATCCACCTCGCACTCCAACAGTGCGGGGTCATGCTCGTGTCCGCGTCGGAGAACATCGACGAGACTCCCTCCGGGATGCTCCTGCACGGCATCATGTCCACCATCGCCGAGTTCTACTCCCGCAACCTCGCCACCGAGGTCGCCAAGGGCATGACCCAGAAGGCCATCGGCGGCGGCACGAACGGGCGCGCCCCCATCGGCTACCTGAACGTCCGCAAGCGCGATGAGCTTGGACGCGAAGTCCGCACCATCGAGCTCGATCCTGAGCGCGCACCGATGATCGAGTGGGCGTTCAAGGCGTACGCTTCGGGCAACTGGAGCGTCAGCCAGCTCCACGACGAACTCACCTCGCGCGGGCTGCGGAGCCTGCCCACGCCGAAGAGGCCGGCGAAGCCGCTGGCCGTGTCCACCATCCATCGACTCCTGACCAACCCGTACTACAAGGGCGATGTCATCTATCGAGGCACCCGCTACAAGGGCAACCACCCGGCACTCGTGCCTGCCGAGGTCTGGTACCAGGTCCAGTCCGTGCTCACCGCGCACCAGTGCGCCGTCGAGGCAACCCAAGTCCACGGCCACTACCTCAAAGGCACCATCCACTGCGGCCAGTGCGGCTCCCGACTCATCGTCTCCAACGCGAAGAACCGCCACGGCAACGTCTACTGCTACTTCGTATGCTCTGGGCGGCACTCCAAGCGCACCGACTGCACGCGCCAGGCGATGCTCATCGAAGATGTCGAGAAGCTCGTCGAGGACTACTACACGCGCGTCCAGATCACGCCCGCCCAGCAGGATGCGCTCGCGGGCATGCTCCACCACGAGTTCGATCGGCTCATGGCTGCCGAGACCGAGGAGCTGGAACGCCTCACCACCAACCGCGACCGGCTCGAAAGCGAGCAGGACCGGCTCATGCAGGCGCACTACGCCGACGCGATCCCGCTCTCAGTGCTCAAGCGCGAACAAGACCGCATCGTCGCCGAACTCGACCAGGTGACCCGCCGCATCGACGCCCACTTCGGCGATTACGCCGAGGCCCGCGCCCGCCTCGATGACGCCCTCGGACTGCTCGCCAACTGCGCCGACATCTACACCCGCTGCGACGACACCAACCGGCGGCTGTGCAACCAGGCGTTCTTCACCAAGGTCTTCATCGACGAGGACAACGAGCTGCGGGTCGAGCACAACCGGCCCTTCGAGATGCTCCTTGATCCGCAAGTCAACGCGAATGCCCTGACCTGGGCCGCAGACGCCAACAAGGCCCGAACC
>NZ_JARKPQ010000070.1 GCF_029975155.1 Propionicimonas sp.
CAAACCCTCCAACCGCTACGCCACGTCACCATCACCATCAACGGTCACCCGATCGAAGCCCAACCCGCCATCCCCGACAACACCCGAGAAATCCTCAACGATCTCGGAATTTCGGGGCACTAAACCTGTGGAAGTCAGGTCGGACAGGTGCGGGGTTCCGGGTCTCGTTCACTGTGGGCCACGCGAGCATCGCGGCCGCCGTGCGGGCTGTGGATGCCGCCCGGCCGTCCGCTCTGACCTTCAACCCGCCCAGCCTCGACGCACTCTTCCTCGCCAACTACCGCGGGCACGTCAACGAAGAGCATGCCGGATGACCGCCCCGACGCTTTCACAATCAGCATCGCCAGACACCGAACTCTGTGGTTACCGGCTGGTGGACGATGATCGCCGTGCTCCTACGGACCACCCGGGCACGAATCATCGGTTCCATCGGCTTCGTCGGACTCATCGTCGTCGCCGTGGGACAGGGCATCTCGGATCTGTTCCCCACCGCCGCTGATCGGCAGGCGTATGCGGCACTCGCGGAGGGCTCCCCGACGTTCTCCGTGTTCAATGGGAAGGCCTACGACCTGACCAGTCTCGGCGGAATCACGGTCATGAGAGTCGGAATCGTCGGCATGGTTGTCTTCCCCCTCGTTGCCGCCACACTTGCGGTGATCCTGACGCGCGCCCAGGAGGATGCCGGTCGTGTGGGCTTGCTCACCGCCTACCGGATGCCCCGGCTCGCGCCCCCTGCTGGCCACCAGCGGCATCCTGGCCGCTGCGATCATGGCAAGCGGAGCCACCGTGTGGGTGGGGCTATCGGCGATCGGGCTCCCTGCGCTACGGGGCGGTGATCGCCGCCCTGATGCTGGCATTCGAGTTCCTCGGCCTGCTGGCCGGCCAGCTCGCAAACAATAGCCACCGCGCGCGGGGCCTGTCCTTGGGGATGATCGGAGTGTCGTTCCTGGTGCGCGCCGTGATCGACGGCAGCCGATCGGTCGCCCCGTGGGCGACCCCGCTGAGCTGGTTCGAAGAGATCCGCCCCTTCGGCGACACCCGGTGGTGGCCTTACCTGGCACTCCTCGCCCTCGCCGCCGCTGGGCTCACGGGGAGCCTCGCCCTGGCAGGGCGCCGCGACCTCGGTGCCAGCCTCATCACGCCGTGCCCCGGGCCCGCCACCACCAGCCGGGCAGCGGGGCCGCTATGGCTTGCGTTCCGGCCCACCCGCTCAACCTGGCTGGGCTGGCTGATCGACACTGTCGTGTGGGGACTCGCGATGGGCTGGGCCTCGGATCAGACCCGGCGATTTCTCCAAGAATACCCCGATGTTGGACGCCTACCTGAGGTATCAGCACTTCTTGGCAAAGGCCTGATGGGCAGCCGCCGAGCCAGCCGGAGAGCCCCCGGGCGGATCCTGCTGGGCCCATCGGAGGCGTCATCTCGGCCCACAGAAGAGACCGGAAAAATAGGACACTCACAGGGCTACCAAAGGCTTGACTAGGAGGGTATGGTTACTCGCTGGGTCCAGAAATGGACCTGAGACCGACCAGCAATGGCGGCCCCTACTACCAGCATCGACGCCGGCCCCCTACCGGCGCCGGACGTGTCGGCCGTCATTGAAAGAGGTCCTATGACCACCCTCGGTGCCACTGTTGCTGCCCCGATCCACCCCGGGGAAATCCTCATGGA
>NZ_JARKPQ010000253.1 GCF_029975155.1 Propionicimonas sp.
CGGCCGGTACGCAGCCCGCGTGCCGTGCGGTCGGGCGCGTAGCCGAGTTCCTCGGCGATCGCACGGACGCGCTCAGCGGTTGCTTCGGGAATGCGAGAGCCCGGACGGTTGTTGAGCACCATGCTCACAGTGGACGCAGACAAGCCCGTACGCGCCGCTATGTCGGCGAGTGTGATCCGCTTGTTCACGCCTTCTCCCTTACGCTGCGGACTATGTTAATGGGGTCCGACAACCACTTCATCCGGTACGGCCGACACGACAGAGGTCGAGCGAAGTGCCGCTGGGCCGGTTTTACGGAACCTGGATCTGGGCGCTACACTGATCAGGCTGCCTGATTCGGGAGGTCCTGATCTGGTTGGCATGGTGGCTGTAGCTCAGTTGGTAGAGCTCCTGGTTGTGGTCCAGGCGGCCGCGGGTTCAAGTCCCGTCAGCCACCCTGATGTGGCGAGGTTCAAACCCTTGACCGGAGGAACCGCTCCGGTTCGGGTCTGAACCTCGTCACTTTTCTGTGTCTCGGCGGCCCAGTTCAGGGCGTTCGCCTGTACCTCGGGATCGCACAGTGCGTCGTAGGGCTGCTGGTAGGTGACGCGCGGTTCGCCGTCGTCATCGAGGTAGATCGCGGTGAAGAAGGCCTGGTTGCAGAGCCGGCGGTTCGCGTCGTCGCAGCGGCGATAGATGCCGGCGACATTCGCCAGCAGACCGATCGAATCTTCCAGGTTCGCCCGCGCGGCGGCGTACTCATCATGGTGGGCCGTGATCCGGTTGTTGATCGTTTCCAACTCGGCGCGGATGCGGGCTTGCTCCTGTTTGAGCAGGTCCAGCGGCACGGCGTCGGCGTAGTGGGCTTGCAGCAGCTTGACCCGCTCGTTGTCGAGGCGGTCGCGGTCGGCGGCGAGTCCGGCCAACTCCTGGGTGTCGGTAGCCATGAGCTGGTCGAACTGAGCATGCATCATGCCCGCCACGTTCTGCCGGGTCTGGCCACTGATCTGAATACGGTCGTAGTACGACTCGATCAGCCGCTCCACATCCTCAATGAGCACCGCCTGACGGGTGCAGTCACCCGCGCCACCATGCCGGCCCGAGCACACGAAGTACGGATAGACCTTGCCGTGACGGTTGCGGGAGTTGCAGATGATGAGCCGACTGCCGCACTGACCGCAGTAGACCGTGCCCTTCAAGTAGTGGTCGTGAATCTGCGTCGCGTCGGCGGCGGACTTGTGGGCATCGAGCACCGACTGCACCTGATACCAGACCTCGCGCGGCACGATCGCTTCATGCGTGCCCTTGTACGTCGCTCCCTTGTAGCGGATGTCGCCCTTGTAGTACGGATTCGTCAGAATCCGATGCACGCTCGACAGTCCGATGGGCTTGGACGGACGGTTGGGCGACGGCGGCGTGTTCAGACCACGCCGCACGAGTTCGCGGTGGAGCTGCGTGGTCGTCCACTGGCCCGAAGCGAACACCTGGAACGCCCACGTCACCAGCTCCGCCCGCTCGGGATCGACCTGCACCGTGCGGACCTCACGGCCACGCTCGTCGCGAACACCGACGTTGAGGTAGCCCATCGGTGCCCGGTTGATCGTGCCGCCCTGCGCTGCCTTCTGCGACAGGCCCTTGATCGTCTCGGTGGCAAGGTTACGGGAGTAGAACTCCGCAATCGAGGACATGATTCCGTGCAACAGCATCCCCGAAGGAGTCTCGTCGATGTTCTCGCTCGCGGACACCAGCATCACCCCGGCATCGCGTAGCGCGAGGTGGATCGTCACATCGTCCGCACGGTTACGCGCGAGCCGGTCGACCTTGTGGACGACGCAGTAGTTCACCTGGTGCTCGGTCACGTACTGGATCATCCGCATCAGTTCGGGCCGATCGGCCGTGCGAGCGGACTCGCCAGCGTCCACGAACTCTTCGATCACGGTCGCGCCGAGCTGTTCAGCCTTCCTGCGGTTCGCTTCACGCTGGGCAGGGATGGAGTATCCCTCGTCCGTGCCGCCCTTCTCCGCCTGCTCCTTCGTGGAGACGCGCAGGTAGGACACGGCAACGGCGCCGCCCGTGGGCACCGATGGGGACAGGAGACTATCGACCGCGGCGCGGTCGAGGGTACGGGTCGTCCTGGCTCTTCTCCGCGAGTGGTGGTCCAGACGCCCACCGCAGAGTTGTCAACTGCGAATGTTGATTGTGAGAAGAGCCCGAAGGCTGTATGACGAGGCCCAGGTCGGCCAAGTTCGCATGCCCGCCGAGACGGCGGGGTTTAGGACCACAACATCCACCTCTACGGCGGACACCTTCATTCTACGACGGGTCGCTGACACGGGCCATAGCCCGACGCTCCCGCGCTCGTGTGGCTCGCTGCTCACCGGAGTCTTGGAGCGTGAACCGGATCAGC
>NZ_JARKPQ010000079.1 GCF_029975155.1 Propionicimonas sp.
CTCGGTCAGCGGCCGCAGGACGACCCCATGGGACTTGATGACTTCATCTGCGAAGGACGGCATGCACGGATCCTAGTGACAGGTGATTGCCGGCTGCTGCTGGATCATAGTCTCAAGCGGTGAAAGACCGCACATCGGCAGATGCGGAAGTTCTAACTCGTACTGTCTCCCCAGTCGGCGCCTCCGGTTGGCGAGGGCAGATGGAGAGGACTCCAGACACCACGCCTGAGCCCCTTGGCTTCGACCACCCCTCGGGGCTGTTAAGCGCCCACCGCCAAGCCCTGAGTACGCTTGATGGTCAACTGCACCTTCGCGGCCATCGGTAGGCGTCGTCGTGGTTGTAGATGCCGTGGACCACGTACGCGGTGGAGGTGGGTGTGGTGAGCTTGAACAGCAGCGCCCGGTACTGCTGGTCCACGCGGCCGGTGCGGGCGCGGGAATCGGCGGCGTTGTGGACGGGCTCGATGTGCAGGCGGCGCTGTCGTCCTGGGCGAGCTTCTCGAGGAAGCTGTAGGCCTTCTGCTTGATCGAGGAGTCGAGCAGCTTGTCCTGCTTCGGGTAGATGATGACGCTCTCAGGCACCGGTCTGCTGCTTCCATGCCGCCGCGATCGAGGCCGCGTCGGGCGCGAGGATGCGCCACCCGTCCACCTCGACGTCCGGGGCGGGGTCCAGCTGCACCGCGATCTTCTCGCTCGTCCACACCAGCTCAAACGGCACCCCGTCGAGCTCGTAGCCCACCTCGCCGTCGGGCGCGGCCACCCCGGCCTCGCTCAGCGCGGCGATGAGGTCCAACACTTCGGCCGACTCCCCCGCCAGCTCCTCGACGATGGGTTGCCACTCGGCGCCGACGTCGACGCCCCCGTGCAGTACGCCAAGAAGATCATCCTTCGCCCGATGGACGTCTCGAATAACCCCGAGGCCATCCGTCGCATGGGTGTCATCTCCTGCAACGGCATGATCGAGGCGGACATCTACGGCAACGTGAACTCCACGCACGTGATGGGCTCTCGGATGCAGAAACGGCATTGGCGGCTCGGGCGACTTCACCCGCAACGTCTTCTTCTCCTGCTTCGTCTCGCCGTCGACGGCGAAGGGCGACGCCATCTCGGCGATCGTCCCGATGGTCAACCACGTCGACCACACCGAGCACGACGTGTCGGTCATCATCACGGAGCAGGGCCTCGCCGACCTGCGCGGCCTGGCCCCCGCCAGCGTGCGGAGAAGATCATCGAGAACTGGTTTGAGCACTTTTGACTGCACGACTTCCCGGGCACTGAACCCGTCAGCCAACCCGGCAAGGGCAACCCCACGCTTCTCCGCAACCGACACAACACATCCCCTTCAGATCTGTTGCACCCACCCCCTGAACTCGCGCGGCGTGTCGAGGCGTGACCCCATCCATTTGCTCACGGAGGGTGACGCAGGGAGGGTGCTGTCAGGGGGCGTCCACGACGGCGACCCCGTCGCCCACCCGGTCGAAGTAGACGCTCTGGCCGTCGTGGATGGCCCCGCTGAGCAGCCCCTTGGCAAGCGCGTCCTCGATGGTCGACTGCACCAGCCGACGCAGAGGCCGGGCGCCGTACACCGGGTCGAAGCCCACCTCCCCCAGCCACTGCTTGGCCGCGTCCGAAACCTCGACGGTGATGCGCCGGCTCGCGAGCCGCGCACCCAGGCGGCGCAGCTGAATGTCCACGATCTGCGCCAGCTGCTCCTGTGTGAGGGCCTCGAACAGCACCGTCTCGTCGAGCCGGTTGAGGAACTCGGGCCTGAACGCCTGCCGCACCACCGACATCACCGAGGCCTCCTTCTCCTCGCGCGAGAGCATCGGGTCGGCCATGAACTGCGAGCCCAGGTTTGAGGTCATGATCAGCAGCGTGTTGCGGAAATCGACGGTGCGGCCCTGGCCATCGGTGAGCCTGCCGTCGTCGAGCACCTGCAGCAGGATGTTGAACAGATCCGGGTGCGCCTTCTCCACCTCGTCCAGCAGGATCACTGAGTACGGACGGCGCCGCACGGCCTCCGTCAGCTGGCCGCCCTCCTCGTAGCCGATGTAGCCGGGAGGGGCGCCGACAAGGCGGGCCACGGAGTGCTTCTCCGAGTACTCGCTCATGTCGATGCGTACCAGCGCGGTCTCGTCGTCGAACAGGAAATCAGCCAGGGCCTTGGCCAGCTCGGTCTTGCCCACGCCAGTGGGGCCGAGGAACAGGAACGAGCCCGTGGGCCTGTTCGGGTCGGAGAAGCCAGCGCGCGAGCGGCGCACCGCATCCGAGACGGCCACGACGGCGGAGCGCTGCCCGATCAACCGCTCCCCGATCCGCTCCTCCATCTGGAGCAGCTTCTCGGATTCGCCCTCCAACATGCGCCCAACAGGCACGCCCGTCCAGACCGAGACGACCTCCGCGATGTCGGAGGCGCTGACCTCTTCGGAGACCATCGACGGCGTCGCGTCGGAGGCCTCCGCCTCAGCCAGCTCCTTCTCCGCGGCAGGGATCTCGCCGTAGAGGATCGTCGAAGCCTTCGTGAGGTCGCCTTCGCGCTGGGCGCGATCGGCCTCCATGCGGAGCTGGTCGATGCGCTCCTTCAGG
Source organism: Propionicimonas sp. (assembly GCF_029975155.1). Lineage (GTDB taxonomy): Bacteria > Actinomycetota > Actinomycetes > Propionibacteriales > Propionibacteriaceae > Propionicimonas. The sequence goes on from NZ_JARKPQ010000079.1 coordinate 2,587, forward strand.
TCGCCAACCCGGTTCAGGCCGGACTTCTCCGACTCCCAGCGGTTCTCCAGCCCGCGCAGGGTCTCCTGCGCGTCGGCCAGTTCGGCGTTGAGGGCAGCCAGCCGCTCGCGCGAGGCGTCGTCGTCCTCCTTCTCCAGGTGGAACTTCTGCATGGTCATGCGGTCGACGTCGCGGCGCAGCATGTCGATCGCCTCCGGCGAGGAGTCGATCTCCATCCGCAGCCGGGAGGCGGCCTCGTCCACCAGGTCGATGGCCTTGTCGGGCAGCTGGCGGCTGGTGATGTAGCGGTGCGAGAGCTCCGGGGCAGCCACGAGCGCCGAGTCGGTGATTCGCACCTTGTGGTGCGCCTCGTAGCGCTCACGCAGGCCGCGCAGGATCGCCACGGTGTCGTCGACGGAGGGCTCGCCCACGTAGACCTGCTGGAAGCGGCGCTCCAGCGCCGGGTCCTTCTCGATGCGCTCGCGGTACTCGTCCAGCGTGGTGGCGCCGATCATCCGCAGCTCACCGCGGGCCAGCATGGGCTTGAGCATGTTGCCGGCGTCCATCGCGCCCTCGCCCGAGGCACCCGCCCCGACGACGGTGTGCAGCTCGTCGATGAACGTGATGACCTGCCCCTCAGCCTCCTTGATCTCGTTGAGGACGGCCTTGAGCCGCTCCTCAAACTCGCCGCGGTACTTCGCGCCCGCCACCATGGAGGCCAGGTCGAGGGAAACGAGCCGCCGGCCCTTGAGCGAATCCGGCACGTCGCCTGCCACGAGCCGCTGGGCGAGGCCCTCGACGACGGCGGTCTTGCCGACGCCGGGCTCACCGATCAGCACGGGGTTGTTCTTGGTGCGCCGCGCCAGCACCTGCACAACTCGGCGGATCTCCTGGTCGCGGCCGATGACCGGATCCAGGCTCCCGGAGCGGGCGCGCTCGGTGAGGTCGATCGAGTACTTCTCCAGCGCGGACTCGCCGCCCTCGGACTCGGCGGAGGTGACGCGCTTGCCGCCGCGGGACGCCTCGAAGGCGGCCTGCAGCGCGTCTGCTCGCACGCCCGCGCCGTCGCGGATCGTCTTGGCCTGGGACGCGATGCTGGCCAGGCCGATGAGCAGGTGTTCGGTGGCCACGAAGTCGTCGCCAAGGGTGTCGGCCAGCGTCTCAGCCGACGCGAGCACGCGCGCGAACGGCCCGCTCAGCGCTGGCTGGCTGACGGAGCTGCCGGAGGTGGCGGGCAGTTTGCCGATGGCCGCCACCGCGGCCGCGTCGACCTGTGCGGCGTTGGCGCCGACTGCCTCTAGGAGCGCGCCGACGGTGTTGTCGGGGGTGAGCAGCAGGCCGTGCAGCAGGTGCTCGGGTTCGGTGTTGGGGTTGCCGTGGGTGAGGGCCTGACGGACCGCCGCCGTGACGGCGTCCCGCGACTACGTCGTAAGCCTCTCGGTGTTCAAGAGAGGTCTCCTCGTGCTCGTTCTGCAAAGTTGAGTCTACATCACTCAACCTTGGAACCACGCATTCTATTCCCTCCTCGCGCCCACCCATCCCGGGTCTCCCGAGCGCAGTCGGGCCCGTGGCGACGCCGTGCTGCTGACGGCGCCGAGCCACTACCGGTAGCGTGGTGCCGGTGAGCACGACACCAATAGACCCGGTGCCAGAGCAGACCGACGACGAGGTGCTGCCCGAGGGAAGCTTCGAGCAGCAGCGCTTCGCTGCCCGCCCCGCCCGGCTGAGGCCCAGAGCCCGCCGGCGCAAGGACCGCGCCGCTCCCATCACCCCGCCGTTCGAGGCCAGCAGCGCCAACCGCGCCTACGTCCAATGGCTGGAGGAACAGTCGGTGCTGCACGACGCCCGCCAGGTATCGCGCCAGGTTGCTGGCTCGCACACCATGTGGGCCAACGCCTACGCCCACCCGGACCCCCGTGCAGCAGGGCACGCGATTCAGGACGTGGCGGGTAACATCTTGGGCCGCAGCTTCGCCGCGGACGGGACCGTGCTCTCCGGACACGGCGGCATCCCCGGCACCCCGGTCCGGGACATCCCCGACATCGGCATCCCGAGCAACCACATGGTCGTGCCCGAGGGCGTCCGGATCCGGATGTACGGAGCCGAGGGCGACACGATCCTCGACAGCCTGGGCAACCAGATCGAGCGGCAGATGCGGTGGCCGTTCCGCCCCCCCCGACCGTGGATGTCTACGGGCCCGGGGACGTCATCCCCGAGCACGTGCTCTACCCGCCCACGCCGGACCTGGACATCATCAACAACCCCGTCACGGTGTCCACCGCGACGTCCCTGGCCGACCTGATCACCCCCAACGGCGGCACCTACGACTGGGCGGCGTGCCGCAACTACCCCCTGCTGCCCTGAGAGGAGTCCCATGTACCACGAGGACGGGTCGGTGCTCTCACCGCGGAAGTGGCCCTGGCAGAAGGACACGCTGGCCTTCGGGTGGCTCGACCCGAGGCGCCCCTTCCGGGAGGGCCCGTGCCCGTCGGAGGTGAGGCGCGGGCTCGAGGAGGCCGCCCGCAGCCCCATCGATCGCACCCGGGGCTTCCACACCTGCGCCTTCTGCCCCCGCCCGGCGCCCGAGGAGGTCGGCCCGTGGTCGCCCGATTTCCACCCCACCGAGTACGCGGCGCAACGGGGAGACACGCTCCACCTCGGCAGTGCCAGCATCGAGGTGATGGCGGGCGGGCGACGCTGGGTGGCGCCGAACCTGGTGCTGCATTACGTCTCCGAGCACGGCTATCTTCCGCCTGCCGAGGTCGTCGCAGCCCTGGGGGAACCGGGAAGACGGCCATGAACGATGTGATCTTGCAGGATGCCTTCGACGTCGCCCGGCGCCACCTGGCCGATGCGGTCCAGCCCGTCCACCGCCACGAGATCGTGATCGCCTCGTGCACCGAGTACCCGACCGCGTGGGTCTTCGGCTAAAATATGCGCGCGTCCCTGACCGGCGATTTCACGGCCGGTCTGCTGGGGAACGGGGTCCTTGATCTGCAAGAGGCGTGTCGTCTCAAACAGGGTCTGATTGATGGGCAGTAATCCGGCGTGGTGATCCGCGTTTTGGGAGGTGCTGCGCACCTACTTGTCAGAGGACTGAGGATCGACGCCTGCGGCTACGTGTGACGCGGCGTGATGAGCCTGACCGTGCCAAGCTCATCGAGTGGGTGCTCGGAATCGCCGAGGCTCGGCACCGCGCATGGATCACCGGCGAGCCCGACCCCTACGGGCTCCCGCTGCCCGTAGGCATCGAACCCTTGACCTTGGGCGGCGCAGTCGGTGCCGGAAAATTACCGGGACCGTCAGTCTCCCCGAAGCGCCGAGCGGTTCGGGGACCATGATCTCCACTACTCGAAGCGACCGACTCCGCCACGAAGGAGGCCCATCATGACCACCACGCTCACCACTGACGCCAGCACCGAGGAGGAAGCCCCGGTGCTGCTTGCGGTGTCCTACCTGCGTGTCTCGACAAGGGAACAGGCTGAGCGCGGCGGCACGGAGGAGGGGTTCTCGATCCCCGCCCAGCGCGAGGCCAACCAGCGCAAGGCCGAGGAACTCGGGGCGCGGGTCGTGCGGGAGTTCGTGGACGCGGGCGAGTCCGCCCGCTCGGCCGATCGCGACGGCTTGCAGGACATGCTCGCGTTCATCACCGCGACGCGGGTGCAGTTCTGCATCGTGCACAAGCTCGACCGGCTTGCCCGCAACCGGGCCGATGACGTGAAGATTCACGAAGCCCTCATCAACGCCGGAGTCACGCTCGTCTCGGCGACAGAGTCCATCGACCAGACGCCCTCGGGGATGCTTGTCCACGGCATCATGTCGTCGATTGCCGAGTTCTACTCACGGAACCTCGCGACCGAGGTCACCAAGGGGCTGACGCAGAAGCTCGCACAGGGTGGCACCCCGATGCGTGCCCCGGTCGGATACCTCAACGTCCGCCGCACCGACGACCAAGGCCGAGAGGTTCGGACGGTCGAGGTCGATCCCGAGCGTGCGCCGTTGATCAGGTGGGCGTTCGAGACCTACGCCCAGGGCGAGAGCTCCGTGAGCGGGCTGTTGCGCGACCTGACGGCGCGGGGTCTGACGACCGTGCCGTCGCCGAAGCGGCCGTCGAAGCCGCTGGGGAAGAACACGCTCTACAAGCTGCTGACCAACCCCTACTACGCCGGAGTCATCCGCTACAAGGGCGCTCTGCATCCCGGAGCGCACGAACCGTTGATCGAGCCAACTCTGTTCGATCAGGTGCAATCGCTCCTGAAGGCCCGCAATGCGCAGGCGACCCGGCACGTGCAGCACGCCCACCACCTGAAAGGTCTGTTGCACTGCGGAAGTTGCGGGTCGCGGATGCTGCTGGACTTTGCCACCAATCCGCGCGGCACGACCTACGCCTACTTCGTCTGCTCCGGTCGAGCGGCGAAGAAGACCGCCTGCACCCGACGTGCGGTTCCTGTGCAGGTCGCGGAACGACTGGTCGAGGACTCCTACGCCAGCATCACGATCAGCGAGGACGACTACCGGCACCTCGCCGCCGAGGTCGACGCGGCCTTCGACAAGCGCGGTGCCGGGCAGGATCAGGAGTTCGTCGATCTCACCGCGAACCGGGCACGCCTGCAAGCTGAGAGCGACAAGCTGCTCGCCGCGCACTTCGCCGACGCCATCGACCTCCCAACGCTCAAGCGGCACCAAGACCGCATCCGCGCCGGCCTCGCCGACATCGAGCAGCGCCTCAGCGAGCACGACGAACAACACACCGGCGGTCGAGCGTTCCTCCATGACAGCCTGCGGCTGCTGACCGACGCCCACCGCGCCTACGCGCACTCTGACGACGGCAGCAGGAGGCTGGCGAACCAGGCGTTCTACACCCGGCTGGAGATCACCGAAGACGAGCAACTACACCCACGCCTCGCAGAACCATTCGCAACGATCGTCCGCGAGTCGGCCGGGAGCAAGGAAGCCAAACAGGAATACTCCACATCTTCCGATGTCGCGTGTTCCCGTAAGACACATTGGGTGGAGCATAGGGGGCTCGAACCCCTGACCTACGGCTTGCAAAGCCGTCGCTCTACCAGCTGAGCTAATGCCCCGACACCTGCGTGAACCCACGCGG
>NZ_JARKPQ010000086.1 GCF_029975155.1 Propionicimonas sp.
CTTCACATCGATCAGCAGCTCGACGAGGCCGGCCAGGTCGTCCTCAGCTTCACCGACCCGATCTGCGGTCACCAGGTGGCGGCATGACCCGCCAGCGCGTCGGCGCCTGGGGGGTCGCTCTGGAGGACGCCGGCCTCGATACCGCCCTCGTCCTCGAGGTCATCAACCGGACGCTGGACGAGGACCTGTCCTGGGGCCCGGACGTCACGACCGGCGCCATCTTCGGGCCCACGCAGCGTGGCCGGGCGCGGGTGGTCTCCCGGCAGGCCGGCTGCCTGGCCGGGGTCCCGGTAGCCGCCGCTGCCCTGCATGTGCTCGCCGACCGTAACGGCGATGACGCGTCCACCTCGATACTGATCGGCGACGGCAGCAGGGTGCGGCCAGGAGACGCTGTCCTGGAGATCGAGGCCCCGCTTCGGACCCTGCTGACCGCCGAGCGCGCGCTGCTCAATCTGCTCGGACAGTTGTCGGGGGTGGCCACCGCCACCGCTGCATGGGTCGACGCCCTCGGAGACTCCGGGGTCCGCGTGCGGGATACCCGCAAGACCGTCCCGGGGCTGCGCGTGCTGCAGAAGTATGCGGTGCGGTGCGGCGGTGGCGTCAACCATCGGATGGGACTGGGAGATGCGGCCCTGATCAAGGACAATCACGTGGCCGCCGCGGGGTCCATCACCGCGGCACTTGAGGCGGTTCGCGCTCATGCTCCCGGCGTGACCTGCGAGGTGGAGTGCGACACCCTCGACCAGGTCCGCGAAGCAGTGGCGGCAGGTGCCCAGTTGGTGCTGCTCGACAACATGCCCGCGGACGAAATGGCCCAGGCCGTGCAGATCGCCCAGCCAGCCGGCGTGATGACCGAGGCATCCGGAGGGCTCACCCTGCCCGACGCCCCCGCGGTCGCGGCTACCGGCGTCGACTACGTCGCCGTGGGAGCGTTGACCCACTCGGCCGTCGTCCTTGATCTCGGCCTGGACATGGTCTGAGCCTCATTGCTGAAGCTGTCTGAGCGATTCGATGGCGCTGTGGACGGTGCTGCTGTCCACAGTGCGTGAGTCCGCCCCCCTTCCCCCGTCCGCCCACGACCAAACGCTCAGCAAGAGCCCCGGCACACCGATCAGCAGCGCACTGGGCTTCCAGTACCGGGGCCTCGCGTGCCTCATCTTCTTCAGTGCAGGCCCTCAGCCCGCCCAGCTACGCTCAGCAGCCGTTCAAATCCGCTTTTTGGGCGCCAACTGAAGAAGATCTGTCACGCCCGGGCCCGGCAAACAACACCGGGATCAGCAGTTTCCTGCTCAGCAGACCGCGTGTCGGGCCCATCCGCGACATCGGGCTGCTCGACTCTGCTGTCTACCGGCCGCGTGTGAGCGTCTTCGGCCGTGACGCGTATCCCGGTCTCGATGACAAGGCGGCGGTGCTGCTCGAGTCATTGGTCCGCCACCAGCCATTGGTCGATGGGAACAAGCGTCTGGGATGGCTCTCGGTGGTGGTGTTCTACGGCCTCAGCAACATCAACCTGGAAGCACCTGACGACGATGCCCACAACCTGGTCATTGCCGTCGCCGGCGGGAGCACCGACTACAGCGAAGTGGCGACGCGGCTCTCCCGTTGGCACTGAGCAGCGCTGCCAGGAGGACATTGGACGGATCACCGCCTCCGCCCATTCCAGGGCATCCGTGGTCGCCTCGACGACAAACTCCTGACCCTTCGCAGGTAGATGAAGTGGTCGGAAAGCAAGCACATACTGCCCACCCAGGTCGCGCTGCTTGCCCCGCATGTCCGCATCGATTCCGCCGCGCGGCGCACCCGGCCCAAGCCCGGCTCGGCCAGGAGGCGTGCCTCATCTTCTTCAGTGCGGGCCCTCAGCCCGCCCGGTTACGCTCAGCAGGCGTACAAATCCGCATTTTGGGCGCCAACTGAAGAAGATCTGTCACGCTCGCGGCCGGTGCCACCGCCCGGCTCCCCCTCGCGAGAGCCGCTGAAGGGGCTCGGCAGCCCGAGGACGCCGTTACGACGCAACAAGTGCAGCTGATTCCACCTCCACGAGCGGTTTCTCGGCGCCGACCCTCAGCCTTTCCAGGAACAACACGACGCTGGCTGCGACCGATCGGTGGCTGGCATCGTTCAGGATGTCGTGACGACCATCGGCGACCACCGTCAGTTCCTGGGCGCCGAGCTGTGCGTACCGGCGTCGGACAGAGTGCCCGGGCGATGGCGACGCGCTGCACAGCGTCGGGCTTCTGAATTTAGTTGACCGTTCACCTTCTAGAGGACCTCATCGGCCGGCGAGGTGGCTCTTTCGGCGTTTCCCTCGCGCTCCCCCAGGCACCTCACTGGCCCTGCCGCCCCTCGGCAACGAACTCGGCGATCACGATGACCAGGCTGACCCCGATCCAGCCCCCGATCGAATTCGCCACCACGTCGCCAAAGCTGGAGTACCGCCGCGGCAACAACACGAACTGCGCACACTCGATGAGCGCAGACAACAACGGAAGCACGACGAACCCGATCCACCGTCGCGCGGGCGGTAAGGCCAGCGCCAGCACCACCCCAAGCGGGATGAACATGACAATGTTCGACACCGTCTCCAGCTCGCTGTAGCCGAACGACTCCGAAACCCCGATCCGGTGAAGAACTGACAACACAGCCGCAACCCAGGCACCGCGCCCCTGATCGACCGGCGTAGGGCTCAG
>NZ_JARKPQ010000098.1 GCF_029975155.1 Propionicimonas sp.
CCGGTGGTGAAGTAGCCCAGGAATGCGTCGCGCCACTGGTTCAGCGTCCGGCCGAGGCGGGCGATCTCCGGGATCGGACACGACGGGAAGGTGGCGAGGATCTTCTCGGCGATCCTGCGGCCGTCGGTGTGGCTCGACTGGTGGTAGACCGAGCGGAGCTGTTGGGCGCAGTGCCAGGCGACCTCGACTTCGACGTGGCGGTCGTCGGCGGTGAACGCGGTCTCGAGGCGGGTCTTCTGCCGGTCGGTGAGGTGTTCCTGCCCGGCGCGCAGCAGGTTGCGGATCCGGTACAGCGGATCGTCTTTGCGGCCGCGGTGGCCGTGGATGTCCTGCTGGACCCGGCGACGGACCTCATCGACCGCGGACGTCCCGAGCGTGACTATATGGAACGCGTCGAGCACCGCGACAGCGTCGGCCAACTGGTCATCGATGGCGTTCTTATAGCCGTGGAACGGGTCCAGGGTGGCGATCTCGACGCCCTTGCGGAACGCGTCGCCGCGGTCACGAAGCCAGGTCTTGTAGGCCTGCCCGGAGCGGCCCGGGACCAGATCGAGGAGTCGGGCCCGGACGCGTCCGTCCTTATCGCGGGTGAGATCGACCATGCCGGTGAACTCCTTCGGGCCGCGTCCGCCCTGGTCGACGGGGCGGGTGGAGACGTGATGCCAGATGTGCTCGTCGACGCCAAGCGAGGTGACGCCGGCGAAGCGGGTCTCGTCGTCGGCGGCAGCTTCGAGGACCGGTCGTACCGCCCGCCACAGGGTTTTCCAGGTGCAGCCGAGTTGGCGGGCCAGTCCCTGGACCGAGGCGTTCTCCCGCCGCATCTGCCCGATCGCCCACAATGTCGCGCGGCTGGTGAGCAACGCCCTCGGCCGTGCGACTTGCGGGTCTTGTTCCATGAACGAGGTCACTGGACACGCGGGATCGGGACACAGCCAGCGTCGTTTCCGCCACCACAACCGCACCGGCGCGGTGAAGCACGGCGCGTCGATCAGCTTGACCCACTGCCGGCCATGCGCATGCGCGACGACCCCACACCTCGGGCAGCCCATCACCTCCGGCGGCCGAGACTCGACCTCAACCCGCAGCCCAGCGTCGCCGCGACAGACACCGGTCACGTGGAGCCCCGACAGCCCGACC
>NZ_JARKPQ010000112.1 GCF_029975155.1 Propionicimonas sp.
GGGCCGGGGCCACCCTGCGTCGTCGAACGTCAGCGCGTCACTTGAACTGGTCCATGTTGTCCTTGGTGACCAGCTGGAACGGCACGTCGACGTAGGTGTCCACGCTCTCCTTGTTGATCAGCTTGATCGCCGCGTCGACCGCACCCGCGCCCTGGCCGGCCGGATCCTGGAACACCGTCACCGAGAGCTCGCCGGCGGCCATCGAGGCCAGCGCGTCCGAGGTGGCGTCGATGCCGCCCACCTTCACCTTGTCGAGGAGCTTGGCCGCCTTGAGCGCGTTGATCGCGCCGAGGGCCATCTCGTCGTTGTTCGCGCAGATCATGGCCGGCAGCTTGCCCGACTGGATCCAGTTCTCGGTGACCGACTGGGCGGCGTCGCGGGCCCACTTGCCGTTGGCGGTGAGCGTGACCTTCATCCCCGGGTTCTTGTCCACGACGTCCTGGCAGCCCTGGGAACGCTCGCGCACGGCCTGGCCGTTGTTGTTGGGGTCGCCCTGCAGGATGCCGACGTCGCCCTTGTTGTCGGTGAGCTTGCCGAGCGCTTCCATCAGCAGGCTGCCGGCCTGCTTGGAGTCCGAGCCCACGCACGGGACGTTGTCCGGACGGTCAGGGCACCGGTTCACGTACACCAGCGGAACACCCGCCGCCACCGCCGCGTCGGTGATCGGCTGCGAGGCATCGTTGTCCACCGGGTTCACGATGATCGCGTCGACCTTCTGCGAGATGAAGTTCTCCACCTGACCGATCTGCTTGGCGACGTCCGCGTCGGCTGAGACGACCTCGACGGTGACGCCCTTCTCCTTCGCCTCGGCGCTGACGGCGTCGGCCAGCAGCTGCAGCCACTGGTCCATGTTCGTGATCGACATGGCGATCTTGGCGGTCTTGCCGGCCGGCGCGGACGAGTCGGTGCCGGTCGGGGTGCTGCTGGGAGTACAGCCAGCGGCGGCGAGTGCGATCGTGACCGCGATCGCCGCGGAGATGAGCTTGAGTCGTGCCATGTTCTCTCGGTCCCTCTTCGTTGATAGAGCCAGTTGGGGGCGAAGCGCTTCGCTGAGACTTCCCGCCCGGAAGGGTCGGCCTCGATATCGAGGTTAGCTAGCGCGCGATAGCTATGTCAAGACATATTAGATAACGACTAGATCACGCTCGACGCGCGGTCCGACAAGGTGACATGCGGCCAGGCGACGCCGCGCGAACTTGCGCGCTATAGCTCAGAATGGCCGCGAAACGGCGCGCTCACAGACTCCCAGCCGCCGCGCCCGCTGGAGCGGCCGGCCGCCTCGAGGACTTCCAGCACCCGCCAGCCCTCCCAGAAGGACGGACAGGCCTCCGTCCCGTCCCGGATCGCGGCGAACAGGTTCCGGATCTCGATCGCCTTCACCTCGTGCAGTCCGATCGTGATCCCGGGCAGCGGCCAGTACGCACCGTAGTCGGGGTGCGCGGGGCCGATCGTGACCGTGGTCGGGCCGTTCAGCGCCACCGGTTCACGGTCCCGCAGGAAGAGCTCGAGCCGATGCGACTCCTGTTGCGAGAAGCGCACCGATCCCTTCGAACCGATCACCTCGATGCCGATGTCGAACGGGTGCCCGTTGCCGACCCGGTTGGCCTCCAGCACGGCCGTCGCGCCGGAGGCCAGCCGGGCGAGCACGACCGTGATGTCGTCGTTCTCGACGGGGAGCAGCCGCGCGTCGGCAGCGGCCGTCGAGCCGTAGGACCGCGCGCCCGGCGCCTCTGGGCGCAGCGGCACGACGGTGGCCAGCTCGGCGAACACCTGGGCGATCGGACCGGCCACCGCTTCGACGAGCGACACCACGTGGGATCCGATGTCCCCGAGCGCGCCGAAGCCGGCCTTCGCGCGCTCGTAGTGCCACGTGCGCGGCAGGCCGGGGTCGGCGTTGGCGTCGGTGATGAAGTGTGCGCGGACCGTCCATACCTCGCCGAGCGTGCCGTCCGCGACGAGTTGCCTGGCGAGCTGCACGCCCGGGTAGGCCAGGTAGGAGAAGCCGACCAGCGTCCGCACCCCGGCCGCGTCGGCCGCCTCCCACAGCTGTCGTGCCTCCGCGGCGGTCAGCGCCAGCGGCTTCTCGCAGTAGACGTGCTTGCCGGCGGCGATGGCCGCGAGTGCGATCTCGTGGTGCAACGCGTTCGGCGTGACGATGTCGACCACGTCGATCGAGGGGTCGGCGACCGCCTCGCGCCAGTCTGCCGTCCCCCGCTCGAAACCCAGCTGCGCGGCCGCGCTCCTGGCGCCCGCCTCGGTGGTCGCCGCGAGGACGGCCAGGTCCGGGCGCATCCCCACCTCGGGGAAGAGGACGGGGACGCTCGCGTACGCGAGGGCGTGCGACCTGGCCATGAGCCCGGCCCCGATCAGTGCCACCCGGAGCCGGCGGCCGTCCGCACTCGGCACCGAGGCTACGCCTTCGGCAGGCGTTCGGAGAGGATCTTCAGCATGTTGGCGTAGGCGGGGACCATCTTGTCCTCCTGGGAGAACACGGCCACGGTCGCGATGCCGTCGAACTTCACGTCCTCGAGAATCTGCCAGAAGTCCTCGAAGTCGATCTCGCCGTCGCCGATCTCCAGGTGCTGGTGGACGCGGGCGTCCGTGCCGGGCGGGTTGAGGATGAACCGGTTGCCCCGCGACGCGCGGTGATCGAAAGTGTCCGAGATGTGCAGGTGCTTCAGATCGGGCCCGGCGTACTCGATCACCTCTCGCATCGGTGCCTCCTGGTGGAAGGCGTGGGAGACGCAGTAGAGGAAGCCCACGTTGGGGTGGTTGATCGCGCGGATCATGTGGATCGCGTCGATGCCCTTCTCGATGAAGTCGTTCGGGTGCGGCTCGATGTTGAGCTTGATGCCCTCCTTCTCGATCCGCGGGATGATCACGTCCATCGACTTCCAGAACTGGGCTTCGGAACGCTCGCGCTGGTTGGGATCGCCGCTGAACTCGGAGTTCATCTGATCGCAGCCGAGTTCGACGGTGATGTCGATCGCGCGCATCCAGTAGCGGACGGCGGCCTGGCGCGCGTCCTCGTCGGGGTCGGACCAGCGGTACAGCGGCAGGCAGGACGCGAGCCCGACGCCGGTCTCCTTCATCAACCGCTTCAGCTTCGCCACCTGTGCGTCGTTGGCGGTGGGATGGGTGAAGTACGGCCAGAAGTCGTCGCGCTGGGCGAACTCGATCCACTCGTAGCCGAGGTCGGCCGCCATGTGCATCATCTGTTCCAGCGAGTAGTCGAACCTGGTCATCCAGGGATCGAGTGCGATCTTCATCCGTCCATCTCCTTCGACAAACCGGCCGTCGCGCAGTTGCTAACGCGCTTTAACTATGTCCGAACATATGCGTTCTCGGTCTAGGTGTCAAGGGCGACGGTCTGGCCAGGCCGGGCTGCTGTTCACGTCATCCCGGGCCCGACTCGGGATCCCGTGCGTCAACCTGCCAGGCCAGTGCAGGGATCCCGGCGTCCGCCGAGATGACGAGAGCGTTGACATACGGGTCCCGCTGGACAACGACGAGAGCGTCAGCCGAAGGGGTTCACGAGCGTGAGCTCGTCAACCCCTTGGAAATCGCGAAGGTTCTTCGTCGCCAGAGTGTGCTCCCTTGCGACACAGATACCGGCCATCTGCCCCTCGGGCAGGCCCATCGGCCGTCCACTGGCATCGGCCGCGATCAGGATCCTGGCAGTCACCCGGGCCGCGGACAGGTCGTAGGGCACGATTACGTCGGCGAATGACCCCGCCAGACGTTCCCATCGTGACGCCAGCTCGTGCTGTCGCTTGCCGCTGGGCAGGCGTCCGATCCCCCACTCGATCTCCTGGATCGTCACGACACAGATCGCCAGGTCCGAGGATCTGAGCGAGCGCGCCCATTCGAACACCGACGGGTGGGGCTCGTCCCTCATGAACTCCGACACGACATTCGTGTCCGCGATGATCACGCCAGCTCCACCGGCCGGGGCATGTCGCCCCGAGGCCGCAGCGGCAGTTCCACGCCACCGAGTTCCGCCATCGTCGCGTGCAGTGCGAGCAGGAAGTTCTCCTCAGGGAGGTCGACGGCGGCATCGAGGATGGCCCGGACCTCAGCCTCCACCGAACGACCGTGCGCGGCGGCTCGCCCCCGCAACCGGGCGTGCGTGCGCTCATCCAGCTGTCTGATCGTCAGCGTGCTCATCTTGATCACCTCCATGCCAGCAATGCCAGCAGTCCGGCAACAACCCACAGCGGCGCGCTTCGATCTGGCTCACTCTTGGCCAAGGCCGGGCATCAGGCTTCGTCCCCCGAGGTCTGCGATGGCGGGCTCTGCCTGTCGACGGAATTGTGGCGGGTGGTGTCCACCAGGGCTGTGTGAACACCACCCGCCATGATCGTCGGCGTGCTGCGTGAGGCGCCTCAGCTTCGCCTCACGTTCGCTCGCCGACCTCCGGCGATCCGGGCGCCACCACCCAAAGAGAAGGAGGAAGGGTGGCGGTCCGTTCGCCAGAAGTCCAGCTCGGCTGCACTCCATTCCGCAGTGCAGCCGTCACCGCAGGTCGCGGGAGGGGTCTTCTTCCGGTCCTCGCCTCCGGCCAAGGTGCGAGTTCGTATGCCCAGAGGGCGGATCTACCGTCCAGGCTGATGTCCAGCGTCCCGGACCGATCTGAACGGCAGGCGCGGATCGGGTCTCGTGTCGGGCGTCTGTTGGCGTCAGCTGCCAAGTCGACCCACCGCTGCGGGGTTGGCCTCCACTCCCAACCACGATCGGTCGAAGCGCACGGCGCCCGCGCTCGCGGGTTGGGACTCCGAGATGAGGGCAGCGCCGGAGGCCAGCTGCTGGATTGCCTCCCGCGTTGCGGCTTGCCGATCCAGGAGGCCCGCTACCCGACCGGCATGAAGGACGGTGATCCTGTCGCTCAGCTCCAGTAGTTCGGAAACGTCGGACGATGTCACCAGCACGGCCTTGCCTCCGAGGGTGAGCTTCGAGATGAATCTGCGAACTGCGGCCTTCTCCAACTCCGCCATGGCGGCCGTGGGGCTTTCCAGAAGCACGATGCTCGGCAGTACCTCGATCCAGTGAGCGAACATGGCGACGCCATCCCCGTCGCCGATGGCGAGTCGGGCGAGGCGCGGAAGCTCGTCCGCAGGAAGCCAGGCGATTCCTCCAAGGACGGCCTGCCACGGCTGGTTGAATCGGACCGGCCGGCCCCCAAGGAGCACCTCGCCGCAGGCTGGACGCGCACGCCCGGAGAGCACCTCGAGGAGGTCCGACCTACCTGCGTCCTCCAGGCCCGCCAATCCGGCGACCTCCCCTCGATAGAGTCGGAGGCTGACGTCCTTGACGCCCCTGCCGCAGCGCAGTCCCCGAACTTCGAAGACGACGTCACCCACCTCACCGACCATCGGTGCTCCACCGCCTCCCGCGCGAGCCATCCAGAAGGGTGCCGGGTGTGGAAGGCGCCCGGCGGCGCGCCTTCCACAAACCCTCACTTCCCTACTGGAAGTCCTTCATGTTCTCCGGGGTCACCAACTGGTAGGGCACGAACGTGATCTCGTCCACCTTCTCGCCCTTGGTCAGCTTCACCGCGGCCTCGATGGCCGCGTTGCCCTGTCCGACGGCGTCCTGGAAGATCGTGACCGCGAGGTCGCCCGCCTCCATGGAGGCCAGCGCGTCGGAGGTGGCGTCCACGCCGCCGACCAGGATGCCGCCGGCGCCGAGCTTCTTGTTGGCGGCCTTGATGGCGTTGATCGCGCCGAGCGCCATCTCGTCGTTGTTCGCGCAGACCACGTCGATCTGGTCGCCGGACTGCAGCCAGTTCTCCATGATCGACTGGCCCTTGTCGCGGTACCAGTTGCCGGCCTGCTCCTTGATGACCTTCATGCCCGGGTTCTTGGCGATGACGTCCTTGCAGCCCTGGGTGCGGTCACGCGCGGTCTCCTGAGCCGGATCGCCCTGGAGGATCGCGACGTTGCCCTTGCCACCGGCCAACTTGGCGAGCGCCTCCATCTGCATGGTGCCGGCCACGATCGAGTCCGAGCCGATGTACGGCACCGTCGCCGGCCGCTCCGCAGGGTTCTTCGCAACGTAGATGAGGGGGATGTTCGCGCTCTGCGCCGCTTCGGTGATCGGCCCCGACGCATCCGTGTCCTGGGGAATGACCAGAATCGCGTCGAATCCCTGCGAGACGAAATTCTCCACCTGGGACAGCTGCACGTCCGCCTTCTCCTCGGCCGAGACGATCGTCAACTCGATCCCGAGCGAGTCCGCCTTCGCCTTCATTCCGTCGGCGAGTTTCTGTAGCCACTGGTCCAGGATCGGGAACGTTACGCCCATACGCAGCTTCTTGGCCGCGGTGCCCGTTTCACCTGTGGCGCCGGATGTGGTGCCCCCAGGGGTTGCGGACGTGCATGCGGTCAGTGCCAGCGAACAGGCAACCACCGCGGTTGCCAACTTCATGCCGTGCTTAAGTCTCATGATCCCTCTCCGATCGATAAAATGCGGAATATACTCCGAAATGCCACTTCGTAGTATTGATTGAACCAAACGCAGCCTCGGTGTCAGTCAACGATTTTCTCGTGCGGCTTCAGTGCTTGTCAGAAAATGGAACATCGCGCCTCCGTCGGCGCTTATTTACTTGTTGCGTCGCGGACGAACTGATTCACCCGTCCACCGATCATCCATTCGGTGACGATGATGCGCTCGTCGTCACTGGCGATGCCGTGCGGACTGTGCAACTCGCCGCCAACGCGCGGCCGGCAGGCCTGTCCGACCGGGTCACGGTCGTTCGGCCAGGCATCACGACTGGGGTCGTCTGCCGAACGGGCGTAGTGGCCGATGTACTCGTCGTCGTGGAAGACGGCGAGGCCGCCGTGCAGTTCGGTGACCAGCACCCACCCCCCAAGGACTAGGAGGCTGGACGGGCTCGTGAGCGGAGCGGCGAGGATCTTGAAGACCCTACCGTCCCGAAGGACCACGATCCGCCGGTTGGTCCGGTCCGCGACGAGTAAGTCCTCGCCCCGTGCTGCGATGCCGTGGGGGCACGCGAACGGAACTCCTGTCTCGGATCCATCGATCGTCTCCACGTATTCGCCCGACGCGCTGAACCGATGGACCAGGTTCAGCCCATAGCCGTCGGCCACCCACAGGCCGCCGTCGCCCTCACGACAGATGGACGTGGGCTGCCACTTCTCCCGGGCATAGGCCTCGATCGCCGGACACGGGATCTCCTGGACGACCTCACCCCTGAGTGTGACCCGGATCACGGTGCCACGCTCCCGGTAGTGCTCATAGTCAGGACTGCCGTGGACGAAGCGGTGCCCGTTGTTCACCAGCCAGAGTGACTCGTTCTGGCCGTCGGACTCGTGGAGGATGCAGTGCATCTCCAGCGCCGGGACCGGCACGACCCGGCTGGTCCCGTCCGGCTCGAGGAGGACCAGCCGCCGCCCCTCCGGGTGCGCGACCACGACGGTGCCGTCGTCCGTGATCGCGCAACCGGAGTGCATCCAGCCGGCGGTGGCCGGCAATCCGGCCAGATTGTCCGTGCGGACGTAACTGGCCCCGTTGATGTGGAGTTCGGGCAGATCCTTGATCTCCATGCCTACAGGCTCTCCAGGTAGGCCATGCTGACCTGCATGTTCTTGAACGGATCCTGCATGGGCGCGGAGCCGTCCTCGATCAGGCGGATGTCCTGCTCGATCACAACCGTGCCGGTGTAGGCGCGGAACGCTGCAAGGATCTGCGCCAGGTCGAGACTGCCCTGCCCGAGGGCGGTGAACATGCCCTCGCCCACAGCCTGTGCCCAACCGAGCTCGCCGTTCATCATCCGAGTGGCGATGCCCATGTCCACATCCTTGAGGTGGAGGTGAACGGTGCGATCTGCGATCAGCTGTGCCACCTCGACGGGGTCGGCACCGGCGCAGGCGATGTGGCCGGCGTCGTAGCAGAAGCCGACCGACGAGGTGCCCAGCACCCTGCGGATGTCCTCCTCGCTCTCGACGGCGGTGCCGATGTGCGGATGCACCGCTACCTCAACGCCCACCTCGCCGGCGATCGCCCTGATCTCGTCAAGGCCTGCGCCGAGGTGGGTCCATTCCTTCTCGGTCAGTCGAACGCCCGACTCGAAGTCCCCACTCGGACCGGCCACGCCGATCGTCGCGATCGGAGCGCCCAACTCCGCGAGGAACTGCACCGAGGAACGGAAGGTCGCCAGTTCCTCGCTGCGTTCGGCCTTGGCGAGCGCCACGGGAATCCATCCGGCTGCCGGTCGGATGCCCGCTTCTGCGAAGAGCTTCCTGGCGGCCGCCGCGTCCTCTGGGAACAGACCCGGCTGGTACTCCATCGCGCTCAGGCCGAGCCGCTTCACGTCATCGACGATCTTCTTTGCGTCGAGCATCCTGCCCCATCCCGGTAGGTAGTTGATGCCCCAGGACACCGGCTGGGCGGCAATCCGTCCGCGGTCCATCTTTCGGTCTCCCGTCTTCCCGAATGTCGTGGTCAGACGAGGGACTCGACGTCGACGTCAGCGCCGAAGAACCTCGCCACGGTAGCGGCGTAGTTGGAAGGCTTCAGGAAGCCGGTGCGCTTGATCAGGGACACCGTCTTCTCCAACGCCTCGATCGGGTCGATCAGCATGTCCTCGTGCTCGATGCTGAGAACGCCGTCGAACTCCGCGCGGCGCAGAGCGACGAAGAAGGCCGACCAGAAGGTCTCGTCCATGCCGTAGCCCATCGTGACGAAGTTCCACGAGCGGTTCTCCGGATCGGCGAAGGACGCCGTCTCGAGCACGGTGTTTCGGCCCAGGTTCTTCTTCTCGAGCCTGGTGTCCTTGGCGTGCACGTGGTGGATCGCGCCCTTCAGTTGAGCGACGGAGTCGAGCACGTCACAGCCCATCCAGATGAGATGGCTCGGATCGAAGTTGGCGCCGACCGTGGGGCCGCAGGCCTCGCGCAACCGCAGCAGTGTGGCGGGGCTGTAGACGTTCTGGTGGCCGTGCATCTCGAAGGCGAGCTGGTCGACACCGTGTCGCTCGGCGTAACCGACGGTCTCCGTCCAGTACGGGAGCAGCACATCCTCCCACTGGTACTTCAGGATGTCCGCGGTGTAGGGCGGCCAGGCGACGGTGATCCAGTTCGGCCAGGAATCGCCCGGAGCGCCGGGGCAGCCCGACATCAGGACGAGGCGGTTGATACCGAACATCTCGGCCAGCTCGATCGTCTTCTTGGTGACCTCCTTGTGCTCCTTGCCTTCGGGGCCTGGGTGCAAGGGGTTGCCTGAACAGTTGAAGGCGTCGAGCTTGAGCCCGCGGCTTTCCAGCTTCTCGGTGAGCTGGGCGCGCGCGCTCTCGCTCCTGAGCAGCTCGTCGAGGTCGATGTGCGGCGCGGTCGACCAGTTTCCGGTCGAGAACTCGACGTACTCGATGCCCAGGTCGCGGACGGTGTCCAGCATTGTGTCGATGTCGAGGGTGGCGAGACCGTCGGTGTTGATGCCGATCTGCATTGCTGTGGTTTCCTTTCCGAAGCTTGCTACTTGTAGAACTCGGGGATTGATGGAAGGGCGACGGGCACAACGCCGTCGGAATGGAGTGCATCGATCGCGGCGTCGCAGACGACGGCGGCCACGTAGCCGTCCCAGGCCGTCGGCCCGTTGACGATGCCTGCGGGAACACCGGCGACCCAGGCGATCAGTTCATCCCTGTACGCCTCGGCGAAACGAGTGCGGAAGTCTGCGTGGTGGGCGGAGGCGATCGCACCGGCCACGTTGACGACGGGCTTGTACGCGCCTGGAAGGCTGGCCGTTCCCTCGCGTCCGACCACCTCGCACTTGATGTCGTAGCCGTAGGCCGCGTTGACGAATACCTCGACGTCGATGTGTCGGCCGGCTCTGGTGCGAAGACGAACGTACTGTGGGTCGAGCAGCAGCCCGTCCTCCGTGGCGGTGGCATCCACCTGCACGTCGGCGTACTCGTCGGCCAGAAGCCAGCGCAGGACGTCGATCTCGTGGATGAGCGCCTCGGTGGTATGCATGTCCGAGGTGAAGGTCGGCGGCACGCTGCCATTGCGATGGGCAGCGTGGATTGCCACGACCTCACCGATCCGGCCGTCGTCGACCGCGGCCTTCAACTCGAGGTAGGCGGGATCGAAACGGCGCATGAAGCCGACCTGTACGAGCTTGCGACCACCGGCCGTTTCCGCCTCGACAATCGCTCTGCAGTCCTCCGCCGTCTCCGCCAGGGGCTTCTCGCAGAACACCGGCTTGCCGTTGCGGATGCACTCCTGGACAAGTCCAGCGTGCGTGGACGCAATCGAGGTGATCACGACAGCCTCGACCCCGGCATCGTTGATGAGTGCGATCGGGTCGTCCCACACCCGCACGTTCCCGGGGCAGCCGGCAGCCACGCCGCGCGCACGCTCCAGGTCAATGTCAGCGAGCGCGACGACCTGTGCGCCGGCAACCCATTCATTGAGTGTGCGCACGTGGGCACTGCCGGCGAGCCCAACGCCAATCACTCCGACCTTGACAGTCACCTGATTCCTTCTCCCTTGAAATGAACCTCGCCGAAAGACAGCCGACAATGGCCGTCCGATGGGCGACAGTGGCGTTCCATCGCACCTTGTTTTCGCGAGTGGGCCGTGAAACTCGGTGACTAGAGCGCTCTAGTCAGAGACTACGCACGTGCATATGTCCCGTCAAGGGGTTCACCCGAATTGGTCAGGACGCGTAGCTGCGAGTGAACGAACTACGAGGTCAGCGGCCGCGTGGACCGCCGGACGACCAGTTCAGGCCGCGAAGAGATCTGCTGTGTATCCCGGTACGGATTTGCGAGTCGTTGCAGCGCGAGCTGTGCGGCAGAGATGCCCAGTGAGACCGCGTGGAGGTCGACGGAAGTGAGCGAGACAGCCGGCAGATGCGCGATCTGGGTGTTGTCGTAGCCGACGATCGAGAGATCCTCGCCCGGTCGCAGGCCTCGGGAGTAGAGAGCATCCATCACGCCGAGCGCAGCCATGTCGTTGTTCGCGAAGATGGCCGTCGGTGGCTCATCGAGATCGAGAAGCCGGCTGGCTTCCTTTGCCGCAGAGGTTTGCGTGTACTCGACCTCGACGACGAGTGGCCGCAGGCCCCGTTCGCTCATCGCGGCCTCATAGCCCGCACGACGACCCATGTAGCCCTGCCGGCGAGGGCTCGCGAGGTGGGCAACGCGTTCGTGGCCCAACGAGAAGAGGTGCTCCACCGCCTGGGTCGCGCCGTGGACGTCATCGGAGAAGGCGCTGTCGATCCCGGGGATGGCCCGCGCCGTGCTTACGATCGGAGCCATCCTCGAAAGGCCCTGGATCGCGTCGTCCGGCAGCATGAGGCCCGCGGCGATGACGACGTTCGCCCGCGCGCGGAGCAGGTTGTCAAGCGCCTCGGTGTCCCGCTCGCCCCCGGCTGAGCCGATCGCCAGGACCACGTGCTGGTTCTGATCGGTGAGCACCGACCGAACACCCTCATAGATGTCCGCGAAGATGGCGTTGTAGAGGTCGAGCAGGAACACGCCGATCGTCACGACGTTCTTGCTCGCCAGCCGAGAGGCGACGACGTTGGGCCGATAGCCCAGGCGGTCAGCCACGTCGAAGATGTGCTGGCGCATCTCCGGGCTGACACCCTTGACCCCCCGGAAGGCGATCGAGACCAGTGAACGGGAGACGCCCGCCTCGCGCGCTACGTCGTCCATGGTCAGGGAACGATCGCTGGGGCTCATGTTCCGTCACGATGCCACAGGTTCATCCCTGGACGAGGTTACCGAGCCCTTGCGAGACGCCGGAAGCGAGTTGGCATACGACGGCTGAGGGCCCGGCTGGCTCCCGAGGGCCACACCTGCTCACCGACGACCCCCTGCCCCTGTCGAGGGCCAGCAGCCGAACAAGAACCCTCGCGGGACGAGTTGCCCCTCGGTACGAGGGTGCCGACGGTTCAGGCCGACTGCCGCGCCGGCTCCTCGGCGGGAACGCGCACGCTCACCTCGAAGCGGTGGCGGTCGGCCCGGTAGGAGTGGTCGCCGAACTCGATCGGCAGTCCTTCGGCATCGTAGGCGACCCTGATCATGGTGAGGACGGCCTCGGCGCGGCCGAGCCCCAGCAGGCGCCGCTCCACCGCGGTGGCCGGACGCGCGCCGATGCTCTGCTCGGCCACGACGGGCGCGATTCCTCGCCGTCGCAGGACCGTGTACAGACCACTCGTCTCGAGATCGAGCACCGACACGTCCCGCAGCGCAGCGACCGGGGCTCCCCCGGCGAACCGGACGCGCTCGATCGCGACCCCGAGCGTGCCCGGATCGATGTGCAGCTCCTGGGCCGCCCGACGGTCGACCTCGCCGTGAGCGAGCCGGAGCACCTGAGTCTCGGGGCTGAGCCCACTGCTGGCCAGGTCGTCATGAAGGCGGGTCAGGTCCCCCTTGCGGCGCATCGCGCCCGGGGCGACCGTCGTCCCGACCCCCCTGCCGTCCCCCCGCGTCCGCCCACCGGCCTTCCCGCGTCCGCCCACCGGCTCGCCGCGACAGACGCCCCCGAGGTTCACAGACGCCCCTGAAATTTCGGGGGCGTCTGTGAACATCGGGGGCGTCTGTGCCGGGTGGCGAGGTGGGGCGAGAGGGGCGCGGCCGGGCGCGGCTGGGGGCCGGGCGCGGTCTGGCGCGGCCGCGCGCTTCAGTCGGTGAGGCCTACCGGGCAGTGGGCGTTGGCGACGACACCGCGCACCGAGCCACCGAGGGCGGCCCGGTGGTGGTGCAGCCCGAGGATCAGCAGGTCGACCTCCTTGCTGACCTCCACGAGCGCATTGACCGGGTCGTCGACCTGCACGTCGATCGAGACGGAGATCTCCGGGTGGCTCGCGCGGAACGCGCCCAGGTGCCGCTCGAGTTCCGCGGTCGCCTCGGCGGCGAACCGCGGCGCCTCCATTCCCAGCGTGTCGGGGACGACGTGCACCACCCGCAACTCCGCCTTGCGCAGCGTCGCCTCCTTCGCCGCCCACTCCATGACCGAGTCGTGCACCGGCCACGCGCTGACGGCGACCGCGACCTTCCGCAGCCCCCCGGTCACGTGCGGTGTCGATGCCGCGGAGATCACGATCACCGGGCACTTGGCGCTCACCGCGGCGGCGAGGCTCGTCGAGCCCACGAACATGCGTTCCAGGCCGCTCATCGACCGCCGTCCCAACACCATCAGGGACGCCTTCTCACTCAGATCGGCCAGCACCGGACCCGGCGGACCGACCATCACCTCTGAGGTGATCCGCTCCGCAGGGATGTGCGCCACCTCGAGGATCTGCCGCGCCTCGTCGAGGTACTCCTCCCCCACCTTGCGCAGCGCCTCGACGGTGGAGACCAGCTCCCACAGTCCACCGACCGTCATCATGTCGTCGACGACATTGACGATCCACACGTCCGCGCCGCTGGCCTTCGCCTCGCGCATCGCATACCTGACGGCTCGCAGGCCGTCCTCAGAGCCGTCCACACCCACCAGGATCCGGCCGCGCGTCCCGCCCGCGCCGGGTTCGCTCTCGCTCATGCTTCGACCATCCCGCGCCGCGTCCACTCCGTCAACCCCGGCGCACCGGTTCGGGTTCCGGCGCCGATGCCGCATCATTGCTGGCATGGCCCAGACCTCAACGTCCGCCGCACCGCGGGTGCTGGTGGTGGACGACGAGACCGTCCTCGCCGGCATGGTCGCCAACTACCTGCAGCGAGCCGGCTTCACGACCAGCGTCGCCCACGACGGCCACACCGCGGTCGAGCAGGCCCTGACCGAGCGACCGGACGTGGTCGTGCTCGACCTCGGCCTGCCCGGCAAGGACGGCGTGCAGGTGTGCGAGGAGATCCGGCGCTCCTCGGACTGCTACATCATCATGCTGACCGCGCGGAACGAGGAGCTCGACAAGCTGGCCGGCCTGACCGCCGGCGCCGACGACTACATGACCAAGCCGTTCAGCGCCCGCGAGCTCGTCGCCCGCGTCCAGGTGCTGCTCCGCCGACCTCGGGCGGACAGGGCGGTGGACGAGCCCGTCCGGACGATCGGCGCGCTGCGGATCGACCCGACCGGACGGCGGGCAAGCGTCGCCGGCACCGAGGTGGAGCTGACCCGCATCGAGTTCGACCTTCTCCAGGTGCTCTCCGCCCGGCCGGCCGCCGTCTTCACCCGCCGGCAGCTCGTGGACGCGGTCTGGGGCCCGGAGTGGGTGGGTGACGAACGCCTGGTGGACGTCCACGTCGGCCACCTGCGACGCAAGCTCGCCGGCGTCGCCGATCCGGTGTTCGTGGAGACGGTACGCGGTGTCGGCTACCGGATGGGACCGGGCCGGTGAGCCCGTCGTCCGGCCGGCCGGGCAGCCTGACCACGCGGCTGCTGGCTTCGCAGATCGCGGTGTCGCTGGCGATGGCGCTGACCATGATCGTGGTCGCGGCGATCGTCGGGCCGCCCCTCTTCGAAGCGCACATGCACGAGGCGGGGCACGGCAGCCCGGACGTCCTCGCCCACTCCGAGGAGGCGTTCCGCGCCGCGGGGCTGCTGGCGCTCGGCATCGGCCTCGCCATCGCGGCGACCGGCGCGATCGTGGTGAGTGTGGTGACCAGCCGCCGCCTGCGCCGGTCCCTCACCGACCTCGGCGCGGCCGCGGCCCGGATCTCGGACGGCGACTACGACCTGCGGGTCACCGAGGCCGACTCGCGCGAGCTGGCCACCCTCGCCGACAGCTTCAACACCATGGCCGGCCGGCTCGCCGGCGTCGAGGCGACCCGGCGACAGCTGCTCACCGACCTGGCGCACGAGGTCCGCACGCCGCTGGCCAGCATGGAGATCTGCGTGGAGAGCCTCGAGGACGGCGCGATCGAGCCGGGTCCGGAGGCCTGGCGGATCCTCGACAGCCAGATCGACCGGATCTCCCGGCTCGCGGACGACCTCGCGCAGGTGTCCGCCGCGGAGGAGGGCCGGCTCGACGTCCACCAGCAGGCCTGCGACCCCGACCGCCTGGCGGAGGACGCCGTCCGGGCCGCCCGCGACGGGTTCGAGCACAAGGGCGTCGCGCTCCAGCTCCGCCGGTCACCCGCCGCCGGACTGGTGGCGAACGCCGATCCCGAGCGGATCGGACAGGTGCTGGCCAACCTGCTCTCGAACGCCCTGCGGCACACCCCGGCCGGTGGCCACGTCGAGGTCGCGGTGCGCGGGGACGCCGATGCCGTGGTGTTCCGGGTGTCCGACGACGGGGACGGCATCGCGGCCGAGCATCTGCCGCGGATCTTCGAGCGCTTCTATCGGGTGGACGCCGCCCGTGACCGCGCCCACGGCGGCACCGGTGTGGGTCTGGCGATCAGCCGGGCCATCGTCCGCGCCCACGGCGGACAGCTGGACGCGGCCAGCGCCGGACCCGGGCACGGTTCGACGTTCGAGCTGCGCCTGCCGAACGACGGCTGAGCCGGGCGCCGAACTTCATCGAAACTTCATCGAAACCGGCCGGAGTCGGTGCGGTGGCCGGGCGACGCTTGTGGGGACGCACGTGTCCCCCACGATCGACCCAGGAGGCCGACCATGACCGCCACCGCCGAGACCCGCACGAGCCGGGCGCCCCGCACGCTCGCCAACCCTCCCGCGACCATCGCCGTCCTCATCCTGGCCGCGGTGCTGAGCCTCGCCGCGCTGCTCGGCCCGAACCTCGCCGCGGGCGACATGGGCATGGCGATGAGCATGAACATGACCCACTACATGGAGCTGCTGGCCGTCCACCAGCCCCGCAACCTGCTGGTGTTCATGGCCGTGCCGGTGGTGCTTGCCGAGACCCTGGCGATCTCGGAGCTCGCCATCCTGTTCCTGCGCGGCGCGACCCCACAGTGGGTGCGCACGGTCAGCCGGATCGCGGGTCTGCTCGCCGGCCCGGTGATGCTGGCGATCTTCCTGCACCTGATGCTCAACGCGGTCGTCCCGCTCACCGTGACCGGTGGCTGGCGCGGGCCCGCCGACGTGATCGCCGTCCTGTTCTACCTCTCCGGCGTCGTCCCGCTGGTCGGCATCACGCTCGTCGAGCTCGGCCTGATCGGCACCGGCGAGACCGGCGCCCTGAAGTGGCACGCCGGCTTCATCGCGGTCTTCCTCGTCGTCGCCCACGTCGCGATGATCTTCGGCATGCTCGACCCCGCCGTCCTCGGCTACCAGATGGTCCACCAGCACTGACCCAACCGCTCCCCCTTTCTCCGCCGAACGCCTCCGTTCCGGTCATCCGCCACACCCTGGGGTGGAGCGTTTGACCGGAACGGAGGCGTTCGGCGTGGGTGGGCGCCCATGGCGACCGCGCCCCCGCAGTCCGGTCGGCTACTGCTGCAGCCAGATCTTGTACGCCCCGAACGGCTGCCCGGTCGCGGCGTCGATGGTCAGGTCGTGCACCTTCGCCGTGGCGGCCAGGTTGTCCTGGGTCTGGTAGAGCGGCACCACGTAGAAGTTGGTCGTGACCAGCTTCTGCAGCTCGGTGTAGGCCGTCTTGCGCACCGACAGCTCGGTGGTGAATCGACCCTTGTCGATCAGCCCGTCCAGCTCCTTGTTGTTGAACTTCCCCCGGGCGATGAAGCCCCGGGTCGGGTCCGAGTGGTAGAGCAGGTCGAGCCCGGACGCCGGGTCGGCGCCCCCGTAGGAGTTGTCGAACACCTCGTAGTCGTTGGCCTTCGCCCGCTCCTCCTCCGTGCCGAGGTCCTCGATCTGGAACTGGTAGTCGATCCCGACGTTCTGCTTGAGGGCCGCACCGATCGCGATGTTCAGCTGGTCCCGGCTCTCCCGGACGAACGGCGCCCCCGAGACGGCCCGGACGGTGAGGGTCCTGCCGTCCTTGGTGCGGATCCCCTCGGCGTTCCGCTCCGTCCAGCCGGCCTCGTCGAGCAGCTTGTTGGCGGCGTCCAGCTCCACCGCGTGGTCACCGAGCAGGGAGGTGTCCGCGAACGGCCCCCGCACGCTGATCGGCGCCTGGGCCTGGTCGAACGCTCCGTTGTAGATGCTCTTGATGATCGCCGGCAGGTCGAAGCCCTTCGCGAACGCCTGGCGCACCCTGATGTCGTCGAACGGTGCCTTGGACACGTTCAGGTACAGCGAGTACGGCAGGCCGCCGACGACGCTGCGCTGGTAGCTGAAGTCCGCGCTGTCGGCGAACACCGGCACGTCCAGCGGCTGGATGTCGGACGCGACCTGCACCTGGCCCTGCTGCAGCGCGCCCGTACGGGTGGCACCCTCACCGAAGGTGCGGTACACCACCTTGTCGAGGTGCGCGGCGGTCTGGCCGTTGGCGATCGCCTCCGGGGCCCACGCGTAGTCAGCCCGCTTGGCGAGGGCCAGTTCGGTGTTCGGCGTGAACGACTCGATGGTGAACGGGCCGATCCCGGCGAGCTCCGGTCCGCCGGACTCGAGGGTGGTCTGCGGCTTGGCCAGGGTCGCGGGCGACAGCGGCGAGGAGGACTGGCTGGACAGGTACAGCAGGAACAGGCTGTCCGGCTTGCTGAGGGTGAACGCGACCTTGTCGGAGCCCTCCTTGGCGTAGCCGGTGACGAAGCGCAGGCCGCCGGGGATGGACGTGAGGTAGCCCTTCGACGAGATCTTGTCGAAGTTCGCCACGACCGCGTCCGCGTCGAACGGCTGGCCGTCGCTGAACGTGATCCCGTCCCGCAGGGTCAGGGTCACGGTCCGTCCGCCGTCGGTGACCTCGTACGCCTTGGCCAGCCACGGCTGGTACTCCCCCGCCTCGGTCCGGTACAGGTAGGAGTCGAAGGCGTTGCGCAGGATCGGCGATGCCTTGTCCTGGCCGTTGCGGTGCGGGTTGACGGTCTGCAGCTTCGTCTCGATCGCCCAGTACAGGGTCCCCCCGTCGGTCGGGGTACCGGCAGCGGCGGGGGCGGCCGCCGGCGACTGGGTCGCGGACGCGCAGCCGCCGAGGCCGAGCGCGATCGCCGAGGCGAGGATGAGCGCCCCGGCCGCCGGCCATCGGCGGACGCGGGACGTGGTGAGTCGGTGGGTGCTGGTCATGTGTCTGGATGCTCCTTGGATCGGATGGGTTGGGTAGGGCCGCCGGTTGGCGTGCGTACACAGCCAGCGGATCCGGCCGCGCCGGCGGGTGGTCATGCCGCCCCCTGTCGGCGGGTCAGGCGGGGCACGGCCGCCAACAGCTGGCGGGTGTAGGCGTGGGCGGGCCGGTCGAACACCGCGGTCACCGGCCCCGACTCGACGACCCGGCCGTCCTGCATCACGACCACGTCGTCGACGAGGTGGTGCACCACACCGAGATCGTGGGAGATGAACACCAGGGCGGTGCCGGTGCGTCGGTTCAGGTCGTCCAGCAGGTCGAGCACCTGCGCCTGGATGGACACGTCGAGGGCCGAGACCGGCTCGTCGCAGACGAGGACGGACGGCCGCAGCGCGAGCGCCCTGGCGATGCTGACCCGCTGGCGCTGGCCACCGGACAGGTCGCGCGGCATGGCCGTGAGCAGGTCCGGCTCCAGCTGGGTGAGGGCGAGCACCTCGAGCACCCGCTGCCGGCGCTCGGCGGCCGGCAGCACGCCGCGCAACGGCTCCTCGACCAGCTCGCCCACCGGATACCGCGGGTCGAAGGACCCCAACGGATCCTGGGAGATGAATTGGACGGCGCGCCGCAGCCGGGCACGGTCCTCCCGTGGCGCCCGGGACCAGTCGACACCCAGGACCCGGGCCGACCCCGAGTCGGGAGCCTGCAGGCCCAACAGGATCCGGGCGAGCGTGCTCTTCCCCGACCCCGACTCCCCGACGATGCCCAGCCGCTGCCCGGGCCGGACGGCGAGACTCACCCCGTCCACGGCGACCAGACTGCGGTGACCCGGCAGGTCGAACGACGTGCGGACCAGTTCCGCCTCCAGTACGGCCGGGCCGCCGGTGTCGGCCCCCTGCCGGGTGGCCGGGGTCGTGTCGCCGTCATCGCTCAGCCGGCGTCCCCGCGTCGCGGCCGAGGGCACGGCCCGCAGCAGCCGCTTCGTGTACTCGTGCGTGGGATCGCCGAGCACCTGCGCGGTCGGGCCGGCCTCGACCACGACACCGTCGCGCATCACCAGCACCCGGTCGGCGACCCGGGAGACCACGGCCAGGTCGTGGGAGATCAGCAGCAGCGCCGTCCCCGCGTCCCGCCGCTGGGCGAGCAGGTCGAGGATCTGCGCCTGGACGGTCACGTCCAGCGCGGTGGTGGGCTCGTCGGCGACCAGCAGGTCGGGCTCGCCGGCGATGGCAGACGCGATCAGGGCCCGCTGCCGCAGCCCGCCGGAGAGCTGGTGCGGGTACTGGTCGGCCCGCACCGCCGGGTCGGGGAAGCCGACCAGCTCCAGGGACTCCAGCACCCGCGACCCCACCCGGGCCCGCGGCAGCAGCCGGTGGGTGGTGACGACCTCGGCGATCTCCCTGCGGATGGGCCGCAGCGGATCCAGCGAGCCGAGGGCGTCCTGGAGGACCAGCCCGACCTGCCGGCCGCGGATCCGGCGCCAGCCCGCCTCGGACAGGTCGCGGGCGTCGACACCGCCGATCCGGAACTCGGCCGAGCTCACCTCCGCGCCCCGGCCCGGCAGGCCGACCAGCGTCCGCGCGGTGACGGACTTCCCCGATCCGGACTCGCCCACGATCGCGACGGCCTCGCCCGGACGGACGGCCAGGTCGATGCCCCGCACGGCGTGCACGCTGCGGTGCCGGCCCGAGAACCGCACGTGCAGGTCGCGCACCGCCAGCACCGGCTCCGGGCTCGTGCGGTCGTCCCGCGCAGCGGCGGACGGACGGGTGCTCATCGGTTCCTCCGTTCGTAGCGGGCCTGCAGCGCACGGCCGAGGACGGTCGCCGCGATCACGACCACGGTGAGGGCGACGCCGGGGAACACGCCGCTCCACCAGGCCTGCCGCAGGTAGGTGCGGCTCTCCGACAGCATCAGCCCCCACTCCGCGGCCGGTGGCTGCGGACCGAGGCCGAGGAAGCTCAGCCCCGACGAGCCGATGATGGCTCCGCCGAAGCCGATCGTGACCATCACCGGCAGGGCGCCGAGGGCGTTCGGCAGCACGTGGCGCAGCACGATCCGGGTGCGCGGCAGGCCGAAGGTGAGCGCCTGCTCCACGTAGCCGGCCGAGCGGGCCAGCTGGACGTTGGCGCGCACCGTCCGCGCGTACTTGGGCAGGCCGGCCACCCCCAGCGCCAGGATCAGATTGGCGGTGCCGCGGCCGGTGAACGCGATCATCAGCAGCGCGAGCAGCACCTCGGGGAAGGCGGCGACCACGTCGACCAGCCGGGACACCGCCCGGTCGGCCCAGCCCGGCGCCACCCCTGCGGCGACCCCGAAGGCCACGCCGAGGGCGACCGCCACGGCCGTGGCACCCAGGCCGATCAGCACCGAGTACCGCGCTCCGTGGATGATCCGGACGAGCACGTCACGGCCCTGGATGTCGGTGCCGGCCGGGTGCTCGAAGCTGGGCGGCAGGTGCGACAGCGCGGGGTTCGCCAGCAGCGGGTCGCCGCTGGTCAGCAGTTGCGGGGCGGCAACGGCCACGGCGGTGACGAACAGGACGAGACCGCTCAGCAGCACGCCCACCGGCAGCCGGCGGACACGGGGTCGCGCCGTCCTCGCGACGGGGAACGCCGTGCCCAGTTCCAGCGATTCGGCGGTCATCGCGCACCTGCCGGGCGCAGCCGGAGCCGCGGGTCGATCGCCGTCCCGATCAGGTCGACCACGGTGGAGACCGCGATGAAGGCTGCTGTGCTGACCAGCGCGATGCCGAGGATCAGCGGGATGTCCTTCACGGTGACCGCGTCCACGGCCAACTGGCCGAGGCCGGGGCGGCCGAAGACCTGTTCGACGATCACGGCGCCGCCGAGCAGCGAACCGACGATCAGCCCGATCAGGTGCACCGCGGGCAGCGCCGCGTGCCTCAGGGCGTGCCGGGCCCGCGCCGCGAACCGGGAGATGCCCCGGGCCCGCGCCGTGGTCACGAAGGGCTGGGCGAGCGCCCGCTCGACCCCCTCCACCAGCACCTGGGTGAGGTAGGCGCCGATCGGCAGGGCGAGGGCCGCGGTGGGCAGGACGAGCGCCTGCCAGCTGTCCTGCTGGACGATGGAGAACCAGCCCAGCCGGAACGAGACACCCCACAGCAGCACGATGGCCAGCCAGAACGGCGGCGCGGAGAGCAGCACCAGCTCGACGACGGCTGCGAAGGGCCGGAGGCCGCGGATCGGGGCAGTGGTCAGCACCGCACCGAGCACGGCCAGCACGATCGCGCCGAGCGCGGCGGCCGCGGTCAGCTGGAAGGTCGGGCCCATGCCCGTCCAGATCAGCTCGGCCACCGGTCGGCGCAGCGTGTACGAGATGCCCAGGTCGCCGGTCGGGACCCGCGCGAGATAGGTGAGGTACTGCACCCAGACCGGCTGGTCGAGGCCCCAGCGCTCGATCGTCTGGGCGCGAAGGACGGGGTCGTCGCGATTCTCGCCCAGGAGCAGCGACACCGTGTCGCCCGGCGCCAGCTGCACCGCCACGAACGTCAGGCTCACCGCGATCCACAGCACGAACAGGCCGCTGCCGACCCGCTTGGCCGCGAGCACGGCGAACCGGCGTGCGGACCTCGCCGCCGGGGTGCTCGTTGCGGGGTCCCCGCGGTGTTGTTCGGGGGAGCGGAGCGGAGGAGAAGAACTCCGTGGGGTGCTCTTCATGCCGCGCCCAGCTCCCGGTCGTCCTCCTCCAGCCACGCGCTGCGCAGGTCGGGCAGGCCCTCCACCGCCGGCGGCTCCCCCCACGACCCGGCGTAGCGGCCGTCCGGCCCGGGCAGCAGGCCCAGGGCGACCAGTTCCGCGTCGTCCGCGACGCCGGGCAGCTGCAGCAGTCCGCGCGCGTACGCCCAGAGGTTCGGGTAGTCGACCAGCGACGCCGCGCCCCAGCCGAGCTGCCCGCGGTACTCCAGGTCGAACCCGATCAGGACGGCGAACAGCGAGAGGTCGGCCTCGGTGAGGTTCTCGCCGAGCAGGTAGCGCCGGGTGGAGAGGCGCTGGTCGAGGTCACCCAGCCGGGCGTACAGCACGCGCTGGGCGATCCGGCCGGCGGCGTCGGAGCCGGCGAAGATCGCCCGCTCGATTCCTTCGACCAGATCGGTGTGGATGAACTCGTCGAGAGTGTCGATCTCCGCGCGCAGCCCGGACGGGTAGAGCGCCCGCCCGGCAGCCGTCGTGGAGAGGATCGAGCGGGCCAGGTGCCGCCAGTCGTCGCTGACCAGGTCACCGGCGGAGTCGTAGAGCGTCGGCGAGGCCACGTCCACGTCCTCGCGGAGGAGGATCTGGTCCGCCACGCCGGCGAGCCGCCGCGCCAGCAGCGCCGCCCGTCCGCGCAGCGCGTCCAGCGAGGTGAACAGCCGGTAGCCCGAGCCGGGGTGCAGGACGACCGGCCCCGGCCGGGTCGGCGGGGTGGCCCGGAAGTCACCGACGGCGTCGTGCTGCCCGGGTGGCAGGTGGTTCTCCAGTGACACGATGGCCTCCAGCGGATGGTCGGGAAGGATCCGCACGGTCGGCGGCTCCTCCGGTCGGATGGCGGGACGGGGCTGCGGGTCGGGCACCCGGTAGGTGAAGGCGAACAGGCGCTGGCCCGAGTCGACGACGGCGGTCTCCCACTCGGTCCGCCGGACGAAGCCGTACCGGTAGTACAGAGCGTGGGCCGCGGTCATCTGGGGGCTGGACCGGATCTCCAGGCCCGGATAGCCGTAGGCCCGCGCCAGGGCGACGCTGTGGTCGGTCAGCCGCCAGCCCAGGTCGAGCCCCCGCCCGCGCGGCCCCACCCCGAGGATGTTGAAGGTGAACAGGTCGTCCCGGTGGAACTCCGGCCGCGGGGTCAGCACCGCGCCGAGGATGCCGTCCGCGTCGGCGACGACCCACACGTGGGCCGCCGCGGCCCGCTCGGCGACCCTGGCCAGGTGGTCCCGGTACATCGGGGTCACCCAGCAGCCGGTGCCGAACGCCTCCTGCAGCACGCGTCCGACCTCGTCGTACTCGTCGGGCCGCGCCAGGCGCAGGACACGGCCACCGCCCAGTTCCCAGCGCAGCAGGTCGGGCGGCACGAAGCGTGCGTCCTGCGCGGCCGGCGCGACGACGGTCTCTGCGGTGCTCATCGGGATCTCGGTCTCCTCGCGGTCGTGGGGTGGCCCGGGCGGAGCGACCGGCCCGGGCCACCGGTCAGGGGTCAGGCGAAGCGCCACAGCTCGAACGAGCCGCCGCCACCCGGGCCGGAGTACAGCGGCGAGCCGGTGAGGTGCTCGCGTCCGGCGGGTTCCTGCCACTCGGCCAGGGACTCGGCCGGGGTGGGCAGCTTGGCGTCCTTCACCAGCAGGCTGCCGCCCAGGTACTCTCCGGACGGCCCGGGCAGCAGGCCGAGGAAGTACAGCTCGCGGTCGTCCACGAAGCCCTGGGCGAACAGGTCGCGGGCGTACGCCCACAGGTTCGGGTAGTCCTGCACGTGCCGGACGTTCTCGTCGCCGACGATCGCCGCGATGCCCGGGCGGTAGCCCCGCTCGAAGCTGGACAGCGTCTGGAACAGCCGGATGTCGGAGTCGGTCAGCCGGTCGCCGAACAGGTAGCGTCGCGACGCCAGCCGGAAGTCGTAGTCGGCCAGGCGGGCCTCGAACACCGTCTTCGCCGCCCCGGCCGCCCCGCGGCTGGTGGCGAAGATCACCTTGTAGGTGCCGTTGTTGACGTCGTCGAACAGCTGCTGGTTGAGCAGGTCGATCTCCTGCCGCAGGTCCTCGGGGTAGAGGTCGGGCGCCCCCGCGGCATGGAACGGCCGCCAGGCCGTCTCCCAGTCGAGGCTGAGCGGGTGGTAGTTGTTCGTCACCACCAGGCCCGTCTGCAGGTCCAGCACGGTCGGCGAGGTCCCCCGGCCCTGGAACGCCGGGTCGGTGCGCCGGTAGAAGTCGTTGAGCAGGTCGGTGCCGAACCGTTCGGCCAGGTCGTTGCCGGACGGGGCGATCCGCCACCCCTTCTCGTCGCGGCCGGTGAGTAGCACGAACGGCACCGCGTCGGCGAGGCCGACCAGCCGCAGGGCGATCAGCTGGCGGCGGGCCCAGCCGCAGCCGGGATTGCCGAGCAGCACGAACCGTCCGGGTTCGGGGCGCACCTGCCCCTCGCCGTCGCCGAAGCGCCTGGTGAACCAGTTGCGCTGGCGCCGGAACGCACCGTCCGGCGTCTGCTCGACGTTGGTCTCCGGGAAGCTGGCCGTGCGGGCCGGCGCCGGCCGGGTGCGGGCGTCCGCCTCGAGGTCTGCGGTGAGCGTGGACATGGTTTCTCCTGTCGTTCGGATTCAGGGCTGGGTCGAGAGGGCGGCGAGGTGGGACTGACGGCGTTCCTGGCGTTCCAGCCAGGCGGCCCGGGCGTCGGAGGGCCGCGGCCCGTCCCCCGCGACGAGCTGTTCCGGGTCGAACGGAGCGACCGGGTCGGGGACGAACGTGCGTCCCGCGATCACGATCTCGACCAGGTGGTCGAGCGCCGACAGGTCGGCCAGCGGGTCGCCGGCGGTGACGATCAGGTCCGCGGCGTAGCCGGGCGCGAGCACGCCGGTCACCCCGGCCAGCCCGACCGCCGCGGCCGCCCGGCTGGTGGCGGCCGTCAGCACCTCGGCGATGGGCAGGCCGGACGCGTGGAGCTGCTTCAGCCCGTAGGTGTAGCCACTGGGCGGCAGCACGGCGCCGATGTCGTGACCGGCGACGAGCTGCACACCCCGCCGGTACAGCTCGTCCGCTCGTGGAGTGATCGTCTCCCCTGCCACCGGCGGCCAGGACGGCGGGCTGCAGGTGTCGACGTAGATGCCGGCCACGGCGATCCGGTCGGCGAGCTCCGGCTCGAACAGCGTGCGCCCGGTCGGATCGATGAAGCTGGCGTGGGCGAGGTAGTCGATGCCGGCGTCCACCGCGCGCCGGATGCCCTCCGTGCCGTGGGCATGGGCGGCGGTGTGCGTGCCGAGGCGGTGGGCCTCCTCCACGACGGCGGCGAGCTCTGCCGTGGTGAACTGGGCGCGCCAGGGGGCCGTCCGCTCCGTCATGAAGCCACCGGTCGCCATCACCTTCACCGCGTCGACGCCGGCCTTGTGGTGCTCCCGCACGGCTCTGCGCAGGGCACCGGCCGAGTCGGCCTCACCGCCCGTCGCCCAGGCGTGCCCACCGGTCGTGGTCAGCTGG
This sequence comes from Propionicimonas sp., assembly GCF_029975155.1. Lineage (GTDB taxonomy): Bacteria > Actinomycetota > Actinomycetes > Propionibacteriales > Propionibacteriaceae > Propionicimonas. The sequence continues at coordinate 25,169 of NZ_JARKPQ010000112.1, forward strand.
GGTCCGGCCGCGACGATGCGCGGGCCGGCCACCAGACCGGCCGCGACCGCCTCCCGGAGCGCGACGTCGGCGAAGAACCGGGACCCGAGGGACTGGACCGTGGTCACCCCCACCGACGCCAACTGCCGAGCCGTCGCCACCGAGGACAGGGCGACCCAGGCCGGGTCGTGCCCCGCCGGCTCGGGAGTGTCCGGGACGATCCGGCCGGCGAAGGAGCCGAGGTGGGCGTGGGTCTCGATCAGCCCGGGAAGGATGGTCGCGCCGGGGTAGGTGGTCTGGGGATGCTCGGCGAACCGGGTCGGCAGCTGTGGCTTTGGCCCGACCCAGGCCACCCGGCCGGACTCGATCGCCACGGCTCCCTCGGGCACCACCGGCTGTCCGGGCGCAGTGATCAGCCGGGACGCGGAGATCACGCGATCGGCAGGCCCGGCAGGCAAATCCAGCCCTCGCGAGAATTGGGATCGTACAGGCATCAAAGGTCTTTCTGGCACGCAGAATTCATTCGATAAATCGCGCCCGATTTGGGCGCAGCGACTCAGTGGTCGGGTCGCTTTCGCCGGCCTCTCAGGGCGGCGAAGCCACGAGATCACTCAGCAGTGGCTTGGGGACGACAGCGGCGGTTGCGCCCACGTCCGCCAGCGACGCGGACCGGGCCTGACAAGGCAATCTGCCTCGTCCCCTCAGTGTCTACTTCAGGTCAGTGGAGACAACACGAGCCGGGACACATTCGTGCACCCACGGTCGCAACCGGGGTGACCAGCACGAACGGCGTCGGGCGGCTCATCGTCTTCCTCTCCTGCAGCGCCGGAAAACCACGGCGCAGGTTCAGTATTTTCTTCCACGCGAGAAATGTCAACTCGGGTCCACATCCTGAGCATTCCCGGGCATTTGGCCCCGCCGACAGACCGAACGCCTCCGTTTCCGTCATTCGCCACACCCTGGGCTGGAGCGTTTGACCGGAACGGAGGCGTTCGGCGCGACGAGGGTGGTGGGTGGTGGCCGGGCGGGCGGCCCGGGCGCCAACCGTCCCCTAGAACGTGAACGAGCTGAACAGCAGGAGCGCCAGGCCGAGGCCGATCACGAGGTTCGCGACCGTCGCGGCGCCGAAGGCCGCCACCGGCCGCCAGCCGAACCGGCGCACGCTGGAGGCGTCGAACTCCAGCCCGATGCTGACGAAGGCGAAGATCAGGAACCACGTCCGCAGGTCGTTGGCGATCCCGATCGTGCCGCTCGCGACCTCTGCGGGCACAGCCTGGGAATAGATCGTGGCCGCGACCGACGCCACCAGGAACCCGAGGACGAACTTGGGGAACCGCTGCCACAGTGCACCGAGGCTCGGCCGGCCACCGGTCGTGGTTCGCTCGACCCGATAGGCGAAGTACAGCGTCAGCAACACGGCCGCCACGCCGAGCAGTGCGTTCTGGGTCACCTTGACGATGGTCGCGATCTGCAGCGGCTGCTCACCGGCGATCGTGCCGGCGGCCGTCACCGCGGCGGTCGTGTCGATGTTCCCCCCGATCCACGCGCCGGTGACCGCGGGGCTCAGCCCGAACGCACCGGCCAGCCACGGCAGCAGGAAGATCGCCGGCAGGGCGAACACGATCACCAGGCTGGCGGTGTACGCCAGGTCCTCCTTCTTCGCCTTGACCGCGCCGGCGGCGGCGATCGCGGCGCTCACGCCGCAGATGGAGACCGCGCTGGCGAGCAGGGCACGGAGCTTCTCCTCCACCCCGAGCTTGCCGGCCACCCACCAGGTGAACAGGAACACGAAGCTGATCAGCAGCACCGCCTGCGCGATCGCCGGGCCGGCTGCCCGGATGATGATCGCGAAGTTGATCGACGCACCGAGCAGCACCAGGCCGGTCTTGATGAAGAACTCCGTGCGGAACCCCGGCAGCAGCCGGTCCCGCAGCCCGGTGGCACTGAGCACCGCGTTGCCGAGCAGGCCGAGCAGGATCGCATACAGGGGGAACTCGATGGTCTTCGCCACCGAGCCGAAGGCGGTGCCCTTCGTCCAGGCGGGCACCCCCTCGGTGAGGATGTGCGTGGCGATCCCGAGGACGAGGACGACCGCGATGCCGCCGGCGAAGCCCGGCACCGAGAAGGGTCGTCGCTCGATGGCGTCCGGCGGGTTGGCGGCCGGTTCCGGCCGGACGTCGTGGACGTCGTGCTGACGGGTGGTCATGGCACCAGGCCTTCCGGGACGAGGCCGCCCAGGATGAGGGCGAGCAGAGCGAGGCCGACGGCGACGGCGAGCCAGTCCTCGCTGATCGAGAACTTGCCGGCGCCATCCGGTGGAGGCGTCGCAGGGGCAGTATCGGAATGGGGTGTGGACATGGATAACTCCTGAACTGAAGGCACGCCGAAATGGGCGCGCGCAAATGGTGGTGAATGTGCCGGGACAA